>JALZAG010000062.1 GCA_030948445.1 Candidatus Dormiibacterota bacterium | reverse complement strand
CCAGATCGCTCACCAGGCTGCGCTGCACGGCGTCGACGTGCGTCTGTACAGCCGCAGCCGTGAACGACTCGATGCGGCGCAGCAACAGTGCGCGGTGCTGCTCCGCAAGCGGGTGGACAAGGGCAAGCTCGACGCCGCTGACTGCGAGACCGCGCTGCAGCGCGTGAGCACCACGGACGACCTCGCCGAGGCGGTCACCGGCGCCACCATCGTCATCGAGTCCGTCGCCGAGGACCGCGACGCCAAGCGCGCCATCATGGAGGGGATCGGGCGCCACGCCTCCGGCGACGCGATCATCGGTACCAACAGCTCGACGCTGCCCAGCTCACTGTTTGCCGATACCGTTCCCAACGGCGAGCGCCTGCTCAACATCCACTTCATGAACCCGGCGTTGGTGATGCCGCTGGTCGAGGTCGTGCGTGGCGCCCACACCGGCGACGCCACTGTTCGGGCGGCGATGGAGTTCGTTCGCGCCATCGGCAAGGCGCCGATCCTGGTGGAGCGCGAGACTTTTGGATTCGTCGCCAACCGCATCCTCTTCATCGCCATGCAGGAGGCATTCAGGCTCGTCGAGGACGGCTATGTCTCGATCGAGGACTGCGACGCCGCCGCGCGCGACGGTTTGGGTTGGCCGATGGGACCGTTCGCGATCGCGGACCTGGTCGGGCTCGACGTCGTGGAGGCGATCCTCGAGGAGGGTAACCGTCAGACCGGTGAGGAGCGCTGGGCGCCTCCGGCCTTGCTCCGCGACCGTGTGGCCCGCGGCGAGCTCGGCCGCAAGAGCGGCCGCGGGTTCACGATCGGGGACTGACCCGCCGACGGCAGCTGCGGCACTCGCCCTCGATGGTGAGGTCGACACTGCGGATCGTGAAGCCGTACTGACGCGCCAGCCTCCCGGTGATCTCCGCCAGACCATCGCTGGGGAGGTTCTCGATGCTGCCGCAGCCGCGGCAGACCAGGTGGTAATGGCGCTCCGGCGCACCGGCGATCTCGAAGTGGGCGCTGTCGCCGAAGCGGGTCTGCTGCACGATGCCGGCATCACACAGCTGGTCGAGCACCCGGTACGCCGTCGACCGGTTGAACGAAGGGTGACGCGAGCTGGCGGCGCGCCAGATGTCGTCGGCGGTGAGGTGACGGTGACCGTCGCCGAGCAGGTCGAGAACCGTCTGTCGCTGTGGGGTGGAGCGCAGCCCGGCGCGGCGGAGCAGCGTATGGGAGGAGTCGGGCGCGGGCATGGCGGTCACGATCATCGCATCGAGGGTGGCGCGCCGAGCGCGGTCCCGGTCAGCCCGAAGTGCTCGAGGACGTCGGCGACGCCGGCTTCGTCGGGACGGCCACAGGTGGCGTCGGCTGCCGCCAGCACCTCGGGCCGTGCGCTGCGCACCGCCACGCCGCAGCCGGCTGCGACGAGCATCTCGATGTCATTGGGCGCGTCGCCGACCGCGACGGCGTCGCGCAGTGTCAATCCCAGCCTGGCGCAGACCATCTCGATGGCGAGCGCCTTGTTGATCCGGGGGCTGATCACCTCGACGAAGCAGTCCATCGAGCGGGTCACCCGCGCGCGCTTGCCCAGCCCCTCCTCCATGGCGGCGATGCAGGCGCCAATGACCGCGGGTTTCTCACTGACGCACACCACCTTGGTGCTGCCGTTGCGGACGACGTCGTCCAGGTCATCGACGAAGTTGATGGGGACCTGGGCGATCGACGCGTACAGGTGCGCCTCGGGCCTGTCCTGCTCGCAGTACAGCCGGTCATCCGCGTACGCCTGCACGTGCCAGCCATGGTGGCGAGCGATGCCGATCGCCGCCCGCGCCACATCGGGGTGCAGGCCCTCCTCGAAGACCACGGCTCCCGGCGTGTCGCCACGGGGCAGCTCGCGCACCAGCGCGCCCTGGTAGCAGACCAGCGGAAGGCTCACGTGCAGCTCCTGCGCCCAGGGCAGCGCGGAGCTGTACATCCGCCCGGTGGCGAGGATCAGCGGGACGGTGGCCACGGCCCGCCGCACCGCGTCGCGGGTGCGCGGGCTCATGACCAGGTCCTCGTTGATCAGGGTGCCGTCGATGTCGAGCACCGCGACGCGCGGTGTGAAGGGGACGGAGAGCTCAGCGATCGGCTGGGGCACTCGCGCCCCGCGCGACTCGCTCTCGGCGGCGATGGTCACCTCGCCGGCGGCGGCGCGCCCGCCTCCCATGCCTCGGGGTTGACACAGTTGCTCGGCACCCGGCCATCCAGCGCGTTCAGCGCGTTCTCCGCGGTCAGCCGTGCCATCGCCGCGCGCGTGGCCACCGTCGCGCTGCCGAGGTGTGGCGAGAGAACCGCGTTGCGGCAGTCGGCGAGACCGGGCGCGAGCGCAGGCTCGTTCTCATACACATCGAGCCCGGCGGCGGCGATCCAGCCTTCGCGCAGCGCGCGGACCAGGGCCGCCTCGTCGATCACCGGTCCGCGCGAGGTGTTGATGATCACCGTGCTCGAACGCATGGCGCGCAGCGCCGCCTCGTCGATGAGGTGGTGCGTCGCGTCGGTCAGTGGCACATGCAGGGAGATGACGTCGGCGGTGGTGAGCAGCTCACCTAGCGGCAGCTCGCTGACACGACCCGCAAGGTCGCTCTCGATGGCGACCTCGACGTCTGTCGCGTAGGCGACGCGCATGCCAAAGCCCAGCGCGCGGCGGGCCACAGCCTGGCCGATTCGCCCGAAGCCGACGACGCCGAGCGTCGCTCCCGTCAACTCCATGCCCAGCATGTAGTCCGGCTCCCAGCCGGTGAACGCACCGGCACGGACGGCCGCGTCCCCCTCGCAGATGCGTCGCGTCGCCGCCAGGAGCAACGCCATCGCACAGTCGGCGGTGGCGTCGGTGAGCACGCCCGGCGTGTTGCTCACCGCGATGTGCCGCTCCGTCGCCGCGGCGACATCGACATTGTTGTAGCCCACCGCGTAGAGCGACACGCAGCGCAGCGCAGGCAGGCCAGCGTCGAGGACCTCGGCGGTGATGGGGTCTCGCAGCTGCGGGCAGAGCACGTCAACGGGCTGCGCGCGGAGCCTCTCCACCAGCTCGCCCGTGGGTGCGATGCGTCCCATCACAGAGAGCGAGGCGCGCGGTCGCACCATCTCCTCGAAGGGCTGGGGCAGGGCGAGCGTGCAGAGAATCTCGGCCACGGCCCGATCTTAGGCGGCGTGGTGCTGGATCGTCCGCAAGCAGGTCTCGGCTACAATGAGCACTGTCTTGCGTTCATCTTTTCGCGGGCGGTCG
>JALZAG010000059.1 GCA_030948445.1 Candidatus Dormiibacterota bacterium | reverse complement strand
GGCGAACGCGGACCGGTACGAGCTGACTGTGTCCAGCGGGTCGGTGCGGGTGAGCATGGACGGCTCGGCACCTGACTTGGCAGGTCCCGCGCCACCGTCGGAGCCCCCGACGCCATCCACTGTGAATGCCGCCGTGTCCGTGGCAGGCGGCCAGGGAGTGGGCTTGATCCTGGACGGCATCGAGAAGCGGCTGGCCGGCTGAACGCTCGCGGCGCCGGCGGCCCTACCCCTTCGGCGGCAGAGAGCGAGCGTGGTCGACGCCGATGGTTACCCACTTCTCCAGTTGCTGCCTGGTTCTTAGCCCGGGCGACTCGACCCGGAGCCATCCCCGCATCTCGCGTCCGCGCATGACGGCCACCGTGGCATGCGGGCGCGTGGCGAGCTCATCGGTGGCGTCCGGGTGCACATGCAGCAGCAACCCGCCCGCTCCGCTGGCGCTCACGGCCATGTTGCCGTGAACCAGGAAGGCAAGGCCACCGAACATGCGCTTCTCTGTGATGCCCTCCTGCGAACCCACCAGCTCGCGCACGCGATCGGCGAGGGCGGCATCGAAGGTCATTGGGTTCCTCCCGCAGGTGCGCGTTGCTCGTCCCGATGTTCTACACCGTCGGACTTCCCCCGCGCGGGCCGTCCGGTGCCGTTGGCCGCGACGCGGGACGCAGCCATACACTCGTCAGAGCAACCGCTCACCGCGCCGCGAGGGACTGATGGACATCACCGAGCTGATCCTGCACGACCACCACGAGCAGAGGCACCTGTTCGCGTACCTGGACGACATCGACCGTGCCGACACACGGTCGCTGACAGCGGTCTGGACGCGGCTGCGCATCCTGCTGGAGGTGCACGCCGAAGCGGAGGAGCAACTCTTCTACCCGCACCTGCTGAAGATCGGCACGGGGGCCGGCGGCAAGGACGACGTCGTCGACGAGGTCATCGATGTCATCAAGGATCACAACGAGATCCGTGACGCCATCAAGGAGGCTGGGGACCACCCAGTGGGCAGTGACGGGTGGTGGAAGGGTGTCGCCAAGACCAACGAGGCCAACAGCGACCACATGGCTGAAGAGGAGCGCGAGGATCTCACCGACTTCCGCCGCCACGCCCCCTTGGAGCTGCGCCACGAGATCGCGGTCGCCTTCGCCACCTTCATGTCCGAGCATGCCGGCGGAGTGGAAGCCAAGGATAAGGACCCCAAGCGTTACGTCGAGCAGAACCGCTGAGGCATCACCGCCAGCCAGCGAGCCCTGGATGACTGACCGTCAGGCATGTCCATAGCTCGTCCTGACGGGCTAGCTCGCCGCTGCTGGCTGTCCGATGGGAACCAGCGAGATCCACACCTCGCCCGGTGCGATGGGTGCCGGTGAACCGTCGCCGAGTGTGTACTGCGGTGGTCCGGAGGCCGGCTGGGTCCACGTCGCCTGGTATTCGCGGCCCCCGGTGAAGACCTGCGCTGTACCGCTCCCGGTGATGCCCTGGTCCACGCCGAGGTGCCCGTCGACGTCGACCACTCGCGGGTCGGTGGTGACGGCCACCTGCTGCACGATCACCGTCGGCACGGTAAGCGGGGCACCGTTGGCCGGATTCACGACCGGCCCGGTGTCCTCAGTTCGGCTGAAGCCATTCAACCTCGGTTGCCAGGTGAACCGCGGTCGCTCGAACACCGACACCGGCACCGTGAAGCTCGTGATCGCCACACCGCCGCCCACCACAGATGACGTTCGTGCCCAGAGCCGATACGGCACTGGAGCGAGATGCGCGAGCGCTGCGAGGTTGGCGATGTGGCGTCCGTCCGTGTAGAGGTTGTGCGGCGCAAAGCGCGTGGAGATCCGGAAAAGGTTGCCGCGCGCGCTGTCCTCATCGAACGACGGGAATGGCGCGCGACCGAGCAGTCCGCCGATGTACGTCGACGCGCCCGAGTACGCGACGAAGCCGTGGTAGAGCGTGGCCAGCGCGATGGTCACCGTCCTGGCGCTGCGCACCGGCCCCACCGCCTGCGGTGTTGGGGGTGTGCTGAAGAAGAAGACGCTGAACCGACCCACCCCGCCCTCGGCGACGTACTCGTACACGAGGTCGGCCGCGGCGAGGCCTGACTGCGGTCGTCCACCAGCGGAGTTCTCCACCTGGATGATCGCGGGCGAGCCTAGCAGCGGAATCGGCGCCGGCGTTGGCCTTGCCGTAGGCGCGGGCGTCGCGGTCCTCGGGGCGGCGGTCTGGCTCGGGGTGGGCGTCGCCGCCGGGCCGCACGCCGTCAGCAAGAGGAGAACCGCCGAGGTGAGACGTGCGGCTGGCATGAGGGGACGTTGTAGCGCAAACGGGAGCAATGCCATGCTCGACGAGTGGCCTACCACGTCTCCGCCGACGAATTCGAGCGCATCGCCGCCGCCGCACTCGACACCATCCCCACCGCGCTGCGGGAAAGGCTCGAGGCCGACAACCTGATGATCACCATCCAACCGAGCGCCAGCGCGGACGACCGCGAGCACGACATCGACGAACATGTGCTGGGGTTCTACGAGGGTGGCACCGACTCCGCATTCGCTACGTCGCCGTACCCGAAGCGAATCGTGCTCCTGCAAGGCCACATCGAGAGGTACTGCTTCAGTCAGGCGGAGCTGGTGGAGCAGGTGACGGATACGGTGCTCCACGAGGTGGCGCACTACTTCGGCCTGGATCACGACGACATCCGCAACAGCCGACTCGGTCACTGAGTCGGGGAAACCCGCGGAGGAACCCAGCGCTCCTCCGCGGGTCGAGAGCGGCCCGAGTGCAGCCCATGCCGGATCGGTGGCGCCGTTGCTCGTTTCGGCCGTATCGGTCGCGGGCGCTCAGGCGGCCCGATTGTCCCCATGGCCCGGGCCCGGCGCACAAGCGACATCGGTCGTAGGACCTGAGCTACTCCGCTCCTTCCTACTGGTCAGGGAACGATGACCGTGATCCCGTCGGTCACCGTCGCGTCCATGGCGATCAGCGCGGCCGGGGCGCCCTCGAGATCGACCACCGAACCCACGAGCCGCTCGGGGTGCAGCGCTCCAGAGACCACCAGGTCGAGCATCGCCGGGTAATCCCGCGCCGCCATCCCGTGGCAACCATAGATCTCGAGCTCCGCGGCGATCACCGCAGACATCGGCAGCGCAGGCGTGGCGTCCATCCCGTGGAGCAATCCAACCTGGAGGTGGCGGCCACGGCGGCGCAGCGAACGCACTGAGGCGGTGGCCGTCGGCGCGCTGCCGATGGCGTCCATGGAGACATGGGCTCCGCCACCAGTGGCGGCGTGGACGGCCGCGGCGGTGTCTGGCTGGTCACCCTCGCGGACCACTGCGCAGGCCCCGAGGCGAGTGGCGCGAGCCAGGGCTGAGGCGGCAGTGTCCACTGCGACGACACGTGCGCCGAGCGCAGTCGCGATCATCACCGCCGACAGGCCCACCCCACCGCACCCGAACACCGCCACCCACTGGTCCGGCGTCACCCGGCCGTGCACGGTCAGCGCCCGGAACGAAGTGGCGAACCGGCACCCGAGTGCCGCTGCTGCGGTGAACTCGAGGTGCGCAGGCAGGGCGACGAGGTTGAAGTCGGCGCGCTCGATGGCGACCTGCTCGGCGAACGAGCCAGGCCCGGTGAACCCCGGCTGGCGCTGATCCGCGCAGACCTGGGCGTCTCCCGCCCGGCAGTGCTCACAGGAGCCACAGCCGAGCACGAACGGGACGGTGACACGGTCCCCAACGGACCAAGAATGCACCTCCTGCCCCACCGCCGCCACCACCCCGGCGAACTCATGCCCGGGGACGTGCGGCAGGGCCACCTCCTCGTGACCGCGCCAGGCATGCCAATCGGACCGGCACAGGCCGCTGGCGCGGACTGTCACCACCACACCGTCCGAGGGACAGTCCGGAGACGGCATGTGCACCAAGTGCGGCGGGCCGCTATACGCGTCGAACTGCACCGCCCTCACCAGCTCACTCCTGACCGCGCTGCCAGCCGACGCGTCCGTCAACGACGGTGGCGGTGACCTCGTCACCGTCGACCACCGTCACGTCGCAGAGCATGCCGGCGCGGAGCTCGCCGATCTCGGCCTCCATCCCCGCGGCATACGCCACCCCGTGGGTATAGGCGCCAATCGCAGCAGAGCGGGTGATGGCCAGCTCGGGGTGCCAGCCCGCCTTCGATCGCCATGTCGTGGCTGCGGTGATCCCGCGCAGCGGGGACGGGTCCTCGACCGGCGCGTCGGACCCGAACGCGAGCGTCGCGCCCGACCGCTGCAGCGCACCCCACGCGTACGAATACTCGATGCGGCCAGGCCACTCGGCGTCGGCGACGGCCCTGTCCGCGACGGCGTGCGCCGGCTGCATCGAGGCGATGACCCCGATGCGCGCGAACCGCGCGATGTCGGCTGGGTCAACGCACTGGGCATGCTCAACCCTGGGGCGCCAGGATGGCCACGCCCCGCGCGCCGGCTCGAGTGCGTCCAGCGCCCGCCGCACCGCGCCATCCCCGATGGCGTGAAGACAGACGTTGAGGCGGGCAGCAGCACAGCGCCTGACGATGTCGACGAGTTCGTCCTGGGCGGTGACCGCAACGCCGGTGCCGTCGAGCAGCTCCGCGGTCCTGCTGCCGAGCGACCCGTCGAGGAACGCCTTGACGCCCCAGACCCGCAGCCAGTGGTCGCCAAAGCCTGAGCTCAGGCCCATGGCCTCCGCGGCGCCCAGTAGTTCCACCGGCAGGTTCCAGACCACGCGGATGGGGAGACGACCGTCCCGGTGCAACCGTTGCAGGCTACCGAACAGCGCTGGTCCATCCATGGTGTGGACGGCCGTCAGGCCGACGCCGGCCAGCCCCTGGAGGACGGTCAGCACCGCGGCGTCGAGCATGGCCCCCGACAACTCCGGAATCCGGCGGCGCGCGACGTTGCAGGCTTCCTCGCGGACCATCCCGGTTGGCTGCCCCGAGGTGTCGCGGTCGACCACGCCTCCCGGCGGATCGCTGCTCTCCCGCGAGTACCCCACTGCCTCGAGCGCCGACGAACTGAGGCACGCGGAGTGCCCGTCGCGCCGCACCAAGAGGACCGGCCGGCCACCCCCCGCCGCATCGAGGTCGGCACGCGTCAGCGACCGTGGATCGTCGCTCCAGTCGTCATTGCGCCAGCCGTTACCGCTGACCCAAGCGGTGGGAGGGAGCGCGCGGGCGAAGTCTGCGACGCGCCGCAGGGTCTCGGCGCGTGTGGCCGCGCCCCCGAGGTCGACACCGGCCTGCCCGGCTGCCATCCACTCGAGGTGCAGGTGCGCGTCGCCAAAACCCGGATGGGCGCGTCCGGCCAGGTGATGCACCTGCGCCTCCGGCCCAGCGGCCGCTCGAGCGTCCGCACCCACCGCCAGGATCCTGCCGTCGGGGCCGGACGCTACCTCGGGGGTACAGCCCGCGAAGAGGCTAGGCCGATTCGGCGCCTGCGCTGCTCTTCTCACTGTCGACGTATCTTGACCGCCGTCGCGGCCATGGAGAGGGAGTCGCCACCTACGATCGAGCGTCGATCGAGGCGCACCAGCCACAGCCGCGGGAGCCGTGGCGTGGGGTGGCAGCGCGACCCCCGCTGTTGAGGTCGCGCTGCCTGATGGAGGGGGCACACGCACCTGGGCGACGGGTGGAGATCCGCAGCGTCGCCACCGCCATCCTGCGGCACGCCGTGGCGCTCGGTCGGCACGCTGGATGACAGAGACCGGCTGGTGTGGGGAGCCCGACGCCGGGGCGTCCGCACGCGCGCGGCGCGCCATATACTGGGTGGCGCACATCGCGGCCGGCGACGACCGTCCACGGCGCGGCGTGGCGGGGTGCTCAATGGCAGGCAAACGATTCGAAGCGACGGACAACCGGCTGCTCGGGGCCATGGCTCCCGCGGATCGTGCCCGGGTCGTCGGCATGGCCAAGCACCTCGACATGGAAGTGAAGACCGTGCTGTTCGAGCCGGGGAAGGCTGTCGAGGCCGTGTACTTTCCCTTGGACGGCGTGATCTCGTTGGTCACACCGCTCGGTGACGGCTCGATCGTCGAGGTGGCCACCGTCGGAAACGAGGGCGTCGTTGGGGTGCCGCTCATCGCAGGTGGAACGCTCGCCGTACGGGCCATCTGCCAGGTGCGCGGCGCCGGCCTGCAGGTCAGCGCCAGCGCGTTTCTCAGCGAGATGGCGCGCAACGGGTCCTTGCGTGAGGTGTACGACCGCTACCTCCCGGCCCTCTTTGGCCAGATCGCACAGGCGGCTGCCTGCAACAGGCTGCACACCAATGAGGAGCGCCTGAGCCGGTGGCTGCTGATGAGCCGCGACCGGGTGGG
>JALZAG010000055.1 GCA_030948445.1 Candidatus Dormiibacterota bacterium | reverse complement strand
CTCTGGGTGGTGAAGAAGGACGGCAGGCGCGAGGAGTTCAACCGACGCAAGCTCCTCGGCGGCCTGGTCAACGCATCGACCAAGCGAGACATCGCCTCAGCCCAGCTCGAGGCCATTGTTGAGGACGTTGAGAACGCGCTGCGCTCGCGCAATGTCACCGAGGTCCGCAGCCGTGAGGTGGGGGAGATGGTGATGCAGCACCTGCGCACCCTCGACGAGATCGCCTACGTGCGGTTCGCGTCGGTCTATCGCTCCTTTCGCGACGTCGAGCAGATGCGTGCGACCATCGAGGACGTTCTCGCCAACCCTCCTGGGACGCGCCCGCCCGATGCGCCACGCCGCCGTCGTCGCGGCGCCGATGACGGTCGCGAGCTGCCACTCGACATGGGCAAGTGAGCGGCCCGTCCTCCATCGGCAGGCCCATCCAGCGATGAGCGGGCTCACCGCCGAGGTGGTCACCAAGCGGCTCGAGTCGATACAGGCTCGCGTGACCCGCGCCGCCGAGGACGCGGGACGGGATCCTGCATCGATCGGCGTGCTCGCTGTCACCAAGGGCCACGCCGTCGAAGCGGTTGCGATTGCGGTGCAGCTGGGTCTGCGTGACGTCGGCGAGAGCCGCGTGCAGGAGGCCGAGGCCAAGCGCGCAGCGTATGCGGGCGCGCCGCTGAGCTGGCACATGATCGGCCACCTGCAGCGCAACAAGGCTCGGGCGGCGGCGTCGCTCTTCGACACCGTGCACTCTGTGGACAGCCTCCCCCTGGCGGCGGCGCTCGCGCGCCACCGGGATACGGATGCGGCCCGGTTGCGAGTCTTCGTCGAGGTGGAGTTGACCGGGATCCCGACACGCTCTGGCGTCACCCCGGAGGACGCGCCGGCTCTGCTCACCGAACTGCGCGCAATGCCACGACTCGAGGTGGATGGCCTGATGACCATCGCACCACCCGGGCCGCCGGAGGTTGTGGCTGAGTGCTTCGCCAGGCTGCGCGACCTGCGCGGGACTCTCGCCGACCGCGACGGCATCGCCGGGCTGGGGCTCAGCATGGGGATGAGCAGCGATTTCGAGGTCGCGATCGCTCACGGTGCAACCGTCATCCGCCTCGGTCGGGCGCTCTTCGGTGCGCCCGCGGGCCCGGGGACATGAGCGCATCCACGGCTATCCTGAGCGCCATGCTCGATCACAGCAATATCTCCACGCCGCGGCCGCACCGCCATGGCTGAGGCGACGATGCCCGGTCGCCGCCGGCAGCTCTGGGTGCTGCTCGGCACCGCCGCGCTGGTGTTCGTGCTCGACCACGTCACCAAGTGGCTGGTGACCCAGAACATCGCGCTCGGAGACCAGGTGCCGGCCACCGGGCCGATCACCATCCACCACATCGAGAATCGGGGCGCCGCGTTCGGCCTCTTCCCGCAGATGCAGTTCATCTTCCTGGCCGTGGCGGTGGCAGTGGCCGGGTACATCCTGATTGCCGGGCGGCGCTTCGGTCCCGGCGTGTTTCCCCAGGTCCTCCTCGGGATGGTGCTCGGTGGTGCCCTTGCCAATGCTGTGGACCGCGTTCTCCAAGGCTACGTGGTGGACTTCATCGACCTGCAACGCTGGCCCGTCTTCAACGTTGCCGACATGGCCATCGTCATCGGCATCGCAGTCGGTGTGCTCACCCTCAGAACGGTGCAGGTGACGCCCGCACGCGACGGCGGCGACCCGTCCACGTGAGCGGCGCTGCTGCCGGCTCGCAGGCACCGCAGGTCCGACTCGATATGCGCGTCATGGAGCAGGAACGGGTGAGCCGCAGCGCCGCCCAGTCGCTGATCTCCGGCGGTCACGTGCGCGTCAACGATCGGCCCGCCAAATCCGGTCAGCGGGTTCGCCCAGAGGACGACGTGGCGGTCACCATCCCGCCGATCGCGGTGGCCAGCGGCCACGTCGATGGACCTGAGGTGACGCTGTCGATCGTCTACGAGGACGACTCGCTGGCGGTGATCGACAAGCCTGCCGGGATGGTCGTGCACCCCGCTCCCGGTCACCCCGGTGGAACGCTCGCCGACGGGCTGCGGCAGCGAGGCACCACCTGGTCACAGCTGGGCGGAGAACAGCGTCCGGGGATCGTGCATCGGCTCGACCGTGATACGAGCGGGCTGCTGGTGGTTGCCAAGACTGAGGCTGCACACCGTGCTCTCTCTCTCCAGCTTCAGCGACGCACGCTTGGCCGCGTGTACTGGGCGCTGGTGCATGGGTCCTTCCGCGAGGCGACCGGGCGCATCGAGGCACCCATCGGTCGCGACCCCGGACACCGCCAGCGGATGGCGGTTGTCGATGCGGGCAGGGCGGCGATCACCGACTTCACTGTCGTTGAACGGATGCGCCGCTTCACCCGGCTCGAGGTGCGCCTGCTCACCGGGCGCACGCACCAGATCCGCGTCCATCTGTCCTCGATCAGTCACCCGATCACAGGCGACCCGGTGTACGGCCGGCGCGGCGACACCATCAGCGCCCGCCCAGCCCTGCACGCGCAGCGCCTCAGCTTCGTCCACCCAACCGGCGGCGAGCGATGTGAGTTCGAGTCGCCGCTGCCGGCGGACCTGGTCCAGGCGCTGGCCGCGGCGGAGCTCGCGTGATGACCAAGAGCCCGCGCCTGAGCACGCAACCCGGGCGGCTCATCGTTCTCTCCGGCCCGAGTGGTGTCGGCAAGGACACCGTGCTGCACGAACTGCGCCGTCTCGACCCGTCACTGCGCTACAGCGTGTCGTACACCACTCGTGAGCCGCGCCCAGGAGAGAAGGATGGCGTCCACTACTCCTTCGTCGACGAGCCGACCTTCCGACACATGGCCGAGCGCGGGGAGTTTTTGGAGTGGGCGGTGGTGCACACCCGTCTCTACGGCACCTCCGAAGCGCGGGTGAAGGAGTCGCTGGACCGCGGCGAGGACATCGTCCTGAAAATCGACGTCCAGGGCGCCGCCTGGATCCGCCCGCGCGTCGCCGGCGCCATCTTCATCTTCCTGCTGCCTCCGTCCGAGGATGAGCTGCGCCGCCGCTTGGTGGCCAGGGACACGGAGGACGCGGCGGCGGTTGAGCTGCGCGTGAGGAACGCCGTCGCCGAGCTCGCCGACGGGGCGGCGTACGATCACCGGGTGGTCAATGACAATGTCGGCCGGGCCGCGGCTGAGATCCTCGACATCGTGCGCCGGCGCCGCTCCGAGTCCGTCCTGTGAGCGCGACGCCCACGCAGGCTCCGCGAGTCGCCATCCACGTCTGCGGCAGCGTGGCCGCGTATCGGGCCTGTGAGGTCATCACCTCCCTGCGCAAGCAAGGGTGCGAAGTGCGCGTCGCCATGACCAGGAGCGCGCGCCACTTCATCACCGAGACAACCCTGCAGAGCCTGAGTGGTCACCCGGTGGCGCGCACCGTCTGGCAGGCGAGCTCCGAGGGGCACGGCATGGGCCACATCGACCTCGCCTCGTGGGCGCAGGCCCATGCCGTCGTGGCGGGATCGGCAAACCTCATCGCCCGCCTGGCACACGGTTTCGCGGACGACGCCGTCACCACGACCCTGCTCGCCAGTCGCGCGCCGCTGCTCATCGCCCCGGCGATGGAGTCCGCCATGTGGGAGCACCCTGCGACCTGCGCCAACGTCGAGACTCTGCGCTCGCGTGGGGTGGCGCTGGTCGGCCCGGTGAGCGGGCGGCTGGCCAGCGGGGCCGAGGGAGAGGGGCGGATGTCCGACGTCGCCGACATCGTGGGGGCCATCCTCGCCGCGCTCGATCAGCCGCCGCCCCGTTGAGCATCTGACCGCGTCGTAATGTCCTCAACCGTTTCGTCGCCGCTCGCCGGTCGTGCCGTGGTGGTCACCGCGGGCGGGACGCGCGAGCCCATCGACCCGGTCCGCTACCTCGGCAACCGCAGCAGCGGCAAGATGGGCAACGCCGTGGCCGCCGCCGCGGCGGCGCGCGGAGCCA
>JALZAG010000021.1 GCA_030948445.1 Candidatus Dormiibacterota bacterium | reverse complement strand
GTGCGTCTCGCGGTGCTCGACAACCCGCTCGGCCAGGGTGAGGAGCAGACCCCGGTGGTACTGCTGCGCCCGCGCATCCTGTAGAGGCCGCCGACACGTGAGCGACCCGGCAGCAAGAGAGGGGAGCCGCCGGTCGGCGAGCACCAAGTGGGCGGAGGTTGATGTCGATGCGCTCCGCGACAATGCCGCGGCCCTGCGCGATTTCGCCGGCACGGACTGTGCGCTGATGGCAATGGTCAAGGCGAACGCTTACGGCCACGGGGCGTTGAACGCAGCCGGCGCCGGGCTGGCCGGCGGCGCCAGCTGGCTCGGTGTCTCGTCGATGGTGGAGGCGGTGGAGCTGCGCCGCGCAGGGATCACCGCGCGCGTTCTCAATGTCGGTTGGACCATGCCCACGGAGATGGACGCGGCCATCGCCAACGACGTCGACGTGGCGGTGTTCGGACCGGCGGACGTGGCCGCAGCCGCTGAAGCAGCTCGTCGCGCTTCCAGCCGGCTGCGCGTGCACTGGAAGATCGACACCGGGATGGGACGGCTCGGCACGCGCCTCGAGGACGTCGCAATGATGCGCGACGCGCTTCTCGGAGCACGCGGCGGCGTCGAGGTGGCGGGGATCTTCACGCACTTCGCGTCGGCCGACGACGAATCCCTCGAGCTCACCGTGGAGGCGCACGAGCGCTTCATGAGCGTGGTCAGCCGGATGGCTGCGGAGTTCGGCGATCCACTGCTTCACTGCGCCAACAGCGCCGCCGCGCTGCGCCTTCGTGACACCCACCACGACCTCATCAGGCCGGGCATTGCGTTCTACGGGTACCCACCTGCGTACTGTGATGGAATTGTCGAGGTGCGCCCTGCGCTGTCGGTGCACGCACTCATCACGCAGGTGAAGGAGCTGGCCGCCGGTGACAGTGTCGGGTACGGTCGCGAGTGGATTGCGCCGCGGCGCACGCGGGTGGCGACCGTGGCGGCCGGGTACGCCGACGGTGTCGACAGGCGCAATGGCAACCACGGTGCGGTGATCGCCGGGGGTGCCCTCTGCCCGATCATCGGGCGGGTCAGCATGGACCAGATGTCCGTCGACATCAGCGCCGCGGCCGACATCCGCCCGGGTGACCCCGCCGTCCTCCTGGGCGAGGCCGGTGGCCACCGGGTCGATGCCGCCGCCATCGCAGCCTCGATCGGCACAATCTCCTATGAGGTGCTCTGCGCGGTCTCGTCCCGAGTGCCGCGCAGAGCCGTCAACGCCAACCGGGAGTGAGATGAGCCGACAGGTGCGAGTTGCCGTTGCCCAGTACGCGCCGATCGTCGGTGACGTCGAGGCCAACCGGGCCGCGGCCGTGCGCTGGGCTCGCCGCGCCGCGGGGGAGGACGTGGACCTCCTGGTGCTTCCCGAGCTGGCCTCCAGCGGGTACGTCTTTCAGTCCGAGCCAGAGGCCGCGGCCACGGCGGAGGATGCGCGCGACGGGGCCCTCGTGGTGGCGCTCACCGAGGTCTGCGTCGATGCCGGCATGTACTGCGTGGTGGGCCTGAACGAGCGCGATGGCACTCTTCGCCACAACAGCGCGGTGGTCGTCGGGCCGCAGGGGCACGTGGCCACCTATCGCAAGCTGCACCTGTTCAATGACGAGAAGTCCTGGTTCGAGCCAGGCGGCGAGCTCCCGGTGGTTGACCTGCCCTTCGGACGGGTCGGCATGGTCATCTGCTTCGACCTCTGGTTCCCGGAGGCAGCGCGTGCGCTGGCACTGGCTGGCGCGGAGATCATCGCCGTGCCCACCAATTGGGTCGCGTCATTCCGACGTCAGGTGTACAACGAGGCTGGGTACTGCCTCGGTGACATCGTCGCCATGGCCACCGCGGGGCAGAATGCCGTGGTGGTGGCCTGCGCCGATCGCGTCGGTACTGAGCGTGACGTCCGGTTCCTCGGCTGCTCGCTGATCGTCGGCCCCGACGGCTGGCCTCTGCAGGGACCGGCCGGCCATGAGGACGAGGCGCTGCTGGTGGCCGACGTCGACCTCGACAGCGTGGCGGCCGCACGGCGCCGCACCCCTCGCAACGACCTCATCGAGGACCGCCGGCCCGACTCCTACAATGCTGTGGTCGTCCCCCTTCCGCGGCCAGCTGGCGCGGTCACCACAGCCACCACACCCTGAGCGCAACCACCCCCTCCGCGCCTGTCCTCACAGATCTCAACGACGCCCAGCGTGAGGCGGTCGTCGCTCCCGACGGCCCGCTTCTCATCTTCGCCGGGGCCGGCAGTGGGAAGACGCGCGTGCTCACCCACCGTATCGCGTACGTGCTGGCCACGCGCGACGTGCGCCCGCACGAGATCTGCGCAGTCACCTTCACCAACAAGGCCGCGCGCGAGATGCGCGGTCGCATCGAGGTGCTGCTCGGGGGAAGCACCTCGGGCATGTGGATCGGCACCTTCCACGCGCTCGGCGCACGGATCCTGCGCCGTGACGGCAGCGCTATCGGCATCCCCAGCGGATATTCCATCTACGACGAGGCCGATCGAGCGGCCGCCCTGCGCCGCGCCATGGGTGTGGCGGACATCGACGACAAGCGCTTCCCGCTCAACAAGGTCGGCCACCTCATCAGCGCGGCCAAGAATGAGCTCCTCGACGCCCAGGCGTACACCGCCAAGCACGCCGGTGACACGTATGAGGGCACCGTCGCCCGGGCCTTCGCCGCCTACCAAATCGAGATGCGCGGTGCGGACGCGCTCGACTTCGACGACCTGCTGGTGCGCACTGTGCAGTTGCTTCGCGAGTCCGACGCTGTTCGTGAGGACTACCAGACGAGGTTCCGGCACCTCTTCGTCGACGAGTACCAGGACACCAACCTGGCGCAGTACGTCCTGGTGAAGCTGCTCACCGAGAGGCACCGCAACCTCACGGTCGTGGGAGAC
The DNA here is from genome assembly GCA_030948445.1 of Candidatus Dormiibacterota bacterium. The sequence continues at coordinate 1,450 of JALZAG010000021.1, read as the reverse complement.
GATGATCAGTGCCTGAGCGGCGACACCGCGATCGCCATGGCCGACGGATCGACCAAACCCATTGCGGACGTGACCGTCGGAGACCACGTCAAGTCCAACTACGGCAGCGGCGACGTCCGCCCCGCGGTGGTACAAGGCGTTCACCACGCACTCCATCGGGGCCCGGCGGTCGTCATCACCACCGAAGCCGGCCGGCGATTGGTGAGCACGCCGGAGCACACCCACTTCGCCGGATACCGGCTGGGCATGACCCCCCAGCTGTACTTCACGTACCTGATGTATCGCCGTGGCGTGGGGTTTCGCCTCGGAACATCGCAGGTCTACACCAAGGGGCAGGTCAAGCCCGTGGTTGGCTTCGAGCTGCGCTGCCGGCAGGAACACGCGGACGCCGTCTGGGTGCTCTCGACGCACCAGACCGAGAACGACGCACGCGCGGAGGAGTACATCCTGTCACTGCGCTACCAGATTCCCACCCTGCCCTTCGTCGCGCGCCGTGGAGGTTCCGTCAACGGACTCGTGCATGATCCTGAGTACTTGGCAAAGGTCTTCAAAGCCATCGACACCCGAACGGGGGCCAGCCGGTTGCTGAGCGACATTGGTCTCCTCGAGGACCAGTCCCATCACCGGCCCCGCTCGCGGAGTTCGAACCGCCGGAACGCAGTCGTGGCGTTGTGTGGTGACCGTCGGGGACGCACGCCGATGCACAGGCTCTCGATGATGGGAAACGATGACCGTGGGCGCGCCGCGCTGTCAGCCGCCGGGTTCTCCGTGCGGCCGGTTCGGGACGACTCTGGTAGCTGGCGCCACGAGACCGTCGCCAAGGACTTCGAGGCTGTGCTCAAAGCCGTCTCGTCGATCTCGGCCGCCTTGGACGAGGAGGTGCAGCTCCACCTGACGGCACGACTTGGCGCGGCGGACCACGACAGTGCGCACCGTTCACTGCCATTCCTGCCCGCAGGCTCCGTGCGTCGGGGCATGGTGATGTTCGACGCCTTGGGTGGCTACGACGTGGTCAAGACCGTGGAGCGCGTCGATCTTGATGAGGACGTGTACGACCTCGACATCGCCGGCACCCACAATTTCATCGCCAACGACCTGGTGACACACAACTCGATATTCGGTTGGCGTGGGGCTGATGTCCGCAACATACTGAGCTTCCGCCGTGATTACCCGGACGCCAAGGTGGTCACGCTCGAGCAGAACTACCGGTCCACCCAGGTGATCCTCGACGCCGCGCACGCGGTCATCAGGCACAACCCCGATCGCGCCGTCAAGCAGCTGTGGACCAACCGCAGCGGGGGCGAGCCTATCCGGTTGATCTCTGTGTACGACGAGCAGGAGGAGGCGCTGGCGGTCTGCGGCGAGATCGAGATGCTGATCGGGCGAGAGGGGTTTTCCCTGAGCGACTGCGCTGTCCTCTATCGCACCAACGCTCAGTCCCGTGCTTTCG
>JALZAG010000219.1 GCA_030948445.1 Candidatus Dormiibacterota bacterium | reverse complement strand
ACCTCGGACTGTGCCTGGGCATGCAGTGCGCTGTGGTCGACATCAGCCGTGAGGTTCTGGACGCTCCTGACGCAAACTCCACTGAGTTCAATGCGTTCTCCTCGGTGCCTGTCATCGACCTGCTGCCCGAGCAGCGCGACATCGAGAACAAGGGCGGGACCATGCGACTCGGGGTCTACCCGTGCAAGCTGGTCGCGGGCAGCAAGGCGGCGACCGCCTACGGGGAGGCGCTCATCTACGAGCGTCATCGCCACCGCTTCGAATTCAACAACCACTACCGCGACCGCCTTGCCGAGGCGGGGGTCATCTTCAGCGGCACATCCCCCAACGGCCGGTTGGTGGAGATCATCGAGCTACGCGACCATCCGTTCTTCGTGGGGTCGCAGTTCCATCCGGAGTTCCGCTCTCGCCCCAGCCGTCCGCACCCGCTCTTCCGCGAATTCATGCACGCCGCAGGTGTGCAGGCCGGAGCCATCGGGGATGGAGCCGAGGTCAAGGTTCAGGTACGCGGGATCGCCCAGCCGAGCTGATAATGCCGGCCGATGGCAGACACCGTCGCCTCTGACCTCGCCGCGGCCGCTCCCGCGCGCGTCGGACGCGACCGCCACCGTGGCCTCGAACTGCTACGCGCCACCGAGGCAGCGGCCCTGTCGGTCGGGCGCTGGCTGGGGCGCGGTGACAAGTCGGGGACGCGCGACGCAGGCCAGCAGGTGATGGAGGAGGCCCTGGTCGGCATGCCCTTTGACGGCAGGGTGGTGATCGGTCCGGAGGGTGGCAACGGCAACCTCGCCCCGGGACGGCGCATCGGCGTGGGCCGCGACCGTGTGGACCTCGCCATCATCCCCGTCGACGGGGTCAGCCTGGTGTCACGCGGTCTGAGCCAGGCGCTCAGCATCGCCGCAGCGGCTGAGCCAGGGGGCATCCTGTCGCCGCCGCCGGTCGCCTACATGCACAAGATCGCGGTCGGCCCCGCCGCCAAGGGTGCGGTCGACATCGCCGACACGCCCGAGAACAACCTCCGCCGCATCGCCTTCGCGATGGACGTCCAGGTGCAGGACCTCACCGTGATCATGCTCGACCGGCCCCGCCACCAGGCGCTTCTCGAGAGGGTGCGCTCCCTGGGCATCCGGGTTGCGCTCATCTCCGACGGCGACGTCGGCGCGGCGATGATGGCCGCGTGGCCGGGAAGCGGCATCGACGTGATGATCGGTTCCGGTGGCACCCAGGAGGCGATCGTCGCGGCGTGCGCGATGCGCTGCCTCGGGGGTGAGCTCCACTGCCGCCCGTGGGTCCGCCATGAGGACGAGGCGGTGGCGGTGCGAGCTGCCGGGCTCGACCCCGAGGAGACGATCACCATGGAACAGCTGGTGCCCGGGCGCCAGGTGAGCATCGCCGTCACCGGGATCAGCGGAGGCGGGATCCTGCGGGGCGTCCAGTACCACAACTGGTGGGCCGAGACCCACAGCCTGGTGATGCGCGCCCAGAGCGGCACGGTCCGCGAGATCCTCACCAAGCACCACGTGGCGCTCCCGCCGGAGGGCGCTCGCCGGGTGCGCTGACCGCCTCCAGGACCTCGGGCGGACCCCGGACCGCGCGCCGTTGGCCGGCAGGATGGATCCACTTTTCCAAGATTGATCCGGAAAGGTCGCTGAGCCGTATCCATCGGTATCGGAACGGAGGTCTGGGTGCGCACCGGCGTGGCCAGGTCGGTTGAGGGCGTGCCCGTCCGGGTGCGCTGGAAGGCAAGGAGGAAATCGATGCGGCGTCAGCTAGTGGCCATTGGTGGAGTGCTGGCGTGCGCCAGCCTCCTGGGGGCGCCGCTCGGCGCCCATGCGTCGAGCCATCGCGAGGCTCCCCTGATTGCCGGGGACCCCCAGGTGGACAACACCGACGTGTATGCCTTCGTGAGCCCCGACAACACCGCCGACGTCACGTTGATCGCCAACTGGCTCCCATTCCAGGAGCCCAACGGAGGTCCGAACTTCTACCCCTTCGCTGAGGGTGCCCAGTACGACATCAACATCGACAACACCGCGAGCGCCAAGCCCAACATCACCTACCGGTGGACATTCACCAACCACCGCAAGAACACCAACACATTCTTGTACAACACCGGCGTGGTCAACAACATCAACGATGCCACGCTGAACTTCACCCAGACATACAACCTCGACCTGATCACGACCCCCAACGGCGGCCCGTCGACGACGGTGAACCTCCTCACCGGTGCGCCGGTGGCGCCGTCGGATGTCGGCCTGGCGTCCATGCCCAACTACGCGTCACTCCGCGACCAGGCGATCACCTCCCTCCCCGGCGGTGGCAAGTCGTTCACCGGCCAGGCTGACGACCCCTTCTTCCTGGACCTCCGTGTGTTCGACCTGCTGTACGGCGGCAACCTGAAGGAAGCCGGTCACGACACTCTCGCCGGTTACAACGTCAACAGCATCGCCCTGCAGGTGCCGAAGACCGTTCTCGGCCTCGGCGGTGACGGCAGCGGCATCATCGGCGTCTGGAGTTCGACGACGCGTCAGAACGTCACCCTGAACAGCAACGGTCAACGGCCACCCTCCGGCTCGTTCGTCCAGGTGTCTCGCCTCGGCAACCCGCTCGTCAACGAGGTTGTCGTCCCGGTTGGCAGTAAGGATCTGTTCAACGCATCGCAGCCGATCAACGACGCCCAGTTCCTCCCCAAGGTCCAGGACCCGGAGCTCCCTCACCTTATCCAGTCGATCTACGGCATCCCGGCACCAGCGACGCCGCGCAACGATCTGGTCGCCGTCTTCCTCACCGGAGTCGCCGGGCTCAACCAACCCCCGGAGTTTGGGGGAAACACGCCGACCGGCAAGGCTGCCGAGGAGCTGCGGCTCAACACGGGGATTGCGCCATCCTCATCGCCGAACCGACTGGGTGTGGTCGGCGGTGACAACGCCGGCTTCCCCAACGGCCGTAGGCTCGCCGACGATGTCGTCGACATCGAGCTCCAGGCGGTGGAAGGCATTCTGCTGCCCAACCCACCCGCGGCCGTGAAGACGCTCGGCGATGGCGTGAATGGCAATGACAGCGCGTTCGGCAGTAGCTTCCCGTACTTGGCTCTCCCGCACGTGCTCGCGGTCAACCAGGCGGGGGCCACCACGGCATCGTCGGGTGCGCCGCCGTCGGTGGCGGCTCCGAACACCGGCGGGGGAGGCACCGCGAACGCCGCTGCGACGTTGCCCCTGCTGCCCGTGGGGCTTGGTGCGGCAGGTCTGCTTGTCGCCGTGGCCGGCCTCGGGACTCTGGTGCTCAACCGCCGCCGAGGCTGAGCGCACAATCGACCTACTGAGGAATCGCCGGTTGCCCGGCAGGGCGCATGAGCGCCCTGCCGGGTACCGCCTTCCGCCCACCACCCTGGACTGCAGCCATCCCGTGAAACCGCGCAGAACATGGCTTCGTCGCACAGCCCCCTGGCGCCCTCGTGCCGGGGCCTCGCTCCTCATCTGTGGGGCCACCGCCAGCCTCGCCGCCCTGGTGATCGGCGCCAGCGGAGGCCACGGCGGCGTTGCTGCGCTATCGCTTCGGGTCAGCGGGCCGCCGGCGGCCCCCCCGGCCACGACCGACACCGCGCTGTCCACCTCGTCGCCACCAGTGTGGGTGACGATCCCGGCGATAGCTGTTCACTCCCGCCTCGAGGGGCTGCACCTGAAGGCGGATGGGTCACTGCAGGCGCCCCGCGACCCGGCTCAGGTCGGGTGGTACGTGGACGGGCCGGCGCCGGGCGACAATGGCGCCGCGGTGTTCGACGGCCACCTCGACACGACGACCGCCCCGGCGGTGTTCTGGAGGCTGGCCGGGCTTCTCCCCGGCGATCGCATCTCCGTACAGCGTGCTGACGGTCGCCGACTGACCTTCGTTGTTGACCACAGCGCCTCATACCCGCACTTCAACCTGCCGATCGCAGCCGTGTACGGTGCCGCTGGACCGGAGCTTCATCTCATCACATGCGAGGGCACGTACGACCCGTACCGAGGCATCTACAGCCAGAGCCTGCTGGTGGTGGCCAAGCTGGCCCGTGACGGCAGTCCTCCGCCCCCGGCAGTCACCCCTCCGAGCCTGCCGTTCCGGCCGCTGCCCACGGTGGGACGTCCGTCGAGCGCCTCCGCCTCCGCAGGCCGGTCGCCGGTCGCGGCTCACCCGACCCCCCGACCGACCCCGGCGCCAGCGTCGGCACCGCCCTCTCAGCCGGCGCCGACGCCAGTACCGAGCGCGACCCCCACGCCGACCCCGGTGGTCCCGGTTCCAACCCCCCCGCCGCCAGCACCCCTGCAGGCGAGCAGCTCGCGGGGCCCATGACCGGCGGCCGGCGCGGGTCGATCCTGCTGGCGGGTGGCCTGGGGCTGATCGGTCTCGCTGCGGTCGGCATCCTGCAATCGAGGGCGCCAACCAGCGTGGTCTCCGCCCCCAGCGCTGCCCCGCCCAGTGTCGCCGCGACCGCCGCCGATGCTCTGCAGGTGGCCATCGGCAAAGCCCAGACGACGCTGCGGTCCGAGCCGCAGAACTGGAGCGTCTGGGCAGAGCTGGGAAGCGCGTACGTCCAGGAAGCCCGGATCACGGCGGACCCGTCCTATTACCCGAGGGCCGAAGGCGCGCTGCAACGTTCGCTCCATCTCAGGCCCTCGAACAACCCGGGCGCCTACGTGGGCATGGCCGCGCTCACGTCCGCCCGCCACGAGTTCACCGCCTCCCTCGACTGGGGGATGCGTGCGAAGGCAGTGGCGCCCGACACCGCGGCGGTCTACGGCGTCATCGACGATGCCCTGACCCAGCTCGGCCGCTATCCGGAGGCCCGCGTCGCCGCGCAGCGCATGCTCGACCTCGCGCCCTCGATCGCCTCCCTGTCTCGCGGCTCCTATGATCTCGAGGAGCACGGCGACGTTGCGGGCGCAACGATGGCGATGCAGCGAGCCCTGGACGACGCGCTCGCCCCAGCCGACATTGCCTTCTGCCGCTACTACCTGGGCGAGCTCGCCTTCAACTCCGGCCAGCTCGGGGAGGCCATGCACCAGTACACATTGAGCCGGCAGGCGGACGCCTCCTACTTCCCGGCCATCGAGGGCCTTGCCAAGGTCAACGCTGCCAACGGGCGGGTGGACGAGGCCCTGCGCGATTACAACGACCTTCTGTCGCGCGTGCCATTGCCCCAGTACGTCAACGAATTGCTCGACTACGACCAGTCACTGGGACGCACCCGTGACGCTGAGGCTCAGCGCAAACTCTTCGACACCGAGGCGCAGCTCTTCGTCGCCAACGGTGTGGACGTCGACCTCGAGACGGCCATCATCGATGCAGATCACGGTGACCCATCGGTAGCCGTCCAGCATGCGCAGCTCGAGTGGAACCGCCGTCACAGCGTCCTGGTGGCCGACGCGCTCGGCTGGGCGCTGCACTCCGCGGGCCGTGACACCGAGGCTCTTGCCTACGCCAACCAGGCGCTCACCCTGGGCTGGCGCAACGCGCTCATGTACTTCCATCGAGGCATCATCGAAAAGGCGCTCGGGATGACCAGCGGCGCGCGCAGTGACCTGGCCACCACGGCAGCCATCAACCCCTACTTCTCGCCGCTGTGGGCAGGCGTCGCTCGGCAAGCCTTGAGTTCACTTGGCGGGCCGCCATGAAGCGCGTATGGGCACGCTCGGTTGTTGGGCTGGGCCTTGCCCTGTCGGCTCTCGTGCTCGTGCCGGTGGTGGTCAGCGCCCACCCGTTGGGCAACTTCACAGTCAACCAGTACAGCGGCGTGGTCGTGCGGGGCGACGGGGTCGACATCAACTACGTGCTCGACCTGGCTGAGATTCCCACTGCTCAGCTGCTGTCCCAGCTCGACAGCGACGAGAGCAGCCTGCTCTCGGGGGGTGCCGCGGACGCCTACAGACGCTCCGAGTGTGGCGCGGTCCAGGCCTCGATCGCGTTGCGCGTCGATGGGGTGCCGGCAGCTTTGCGGCTGGCGACAAGCACCCTCGGATTTCCACTAGGCGCCGCGGGGCTCCACACCACCAGACTCTCCTGCCGATTCCAAACGGCGTCGCCGACCGCGCCCGCAGGCCACTCACTCACCTACGCAAATCACAACTTCGACGATCGGGTCGGCTGGCGCGAGATCACCGCCGTGGGGACGTCCGCCCGGTTGGCGTCGAGCGACGTACCCACCGCCAGCGTCAGCGCTCAACTCACCCGCTACCCCGCCGACCTGCTCACCTCGCCGCTGGATGTCCGCGCCGCGACGTTGGCTGTGGTCGCTGGGAGCGGAGGCGGCGGCCCCGCGAGTGTTGCTTCCGGCCCGACCAGCATCCTCCCGCGTGGGGTGGACCAGTTCGGCAACGCGTTCGTCGCACTTGTCTCGCGTCAGGATATCAACGCACTTTTCGTGATCTCTGCGCTCGGCCTGGCCCTCGTCCTGGGTGGCATCCACGCGTTTGCTCCAGGGCACGGGAAGACGCTGATGGCCGCATACCTGGTGGGACAGCGAGGTTCCCTACGCCACGCCCTGGCACTGGCAGGGTCGGTCACCGTCACACACACCATCGGCGTGCTGGCGCTCGGGATTGCGCTCTCGGTCTCGACAACCTTTGCCCCCACAGCCATCTACCCCGTGCTCGGCGTGGCCAGCGGTCTGCTCATCGTCGTCATCGGCCTTGCGCTGTTGTCTCGAGCATGGCGAACTCGCGCGCCCCGCGCGGTCACAGTGCTGGCGGTGCAGGGTGGCTCAGGGGATACCGCACTACCGCAGGAGCTCGGCGCCTCGGTCGACGACGAGGCCACCGCGCTCGCTCACGGCCATGATGACCACCGGCACGCGGACCACGGCCGGTCAGTGCACCGCCACGGCGGAGCGCAGCACACCCACGTGGCGACCGCAGGTGAGGCTCCGCGGCTGCGCAGCGTCCTGGCCGTCGGCTTCGCGGGGGGCATGGTGCCCAGCCCATCGGCGCTGGTCGTCCTCATCGGCGGGATTGCGTTGCATCGCACCTGGTTCGCCGTACTCCTGGTGATCACCTACGGGTTGGGGATGGCGGCGGTGCTCACCGGCACGGGCGTGGCGCTGCGCCACGCCCGTGCTGTCATCGACCGGCGTCTGGCGTCGCGGCGCTCCTTGCGGGGCGGTGTGCTGCTCTCACGGATCGCCGGGGCGGTCCCGGTGCTGACCGGCGCGGCCGTGGTCGTGGTCGGTCTGGGCCTCACCCTCCGAGGCGCCGTAGGGCTGTGATGGCTGTTCACCGACCAATTGCGTGCGGGTCAGCCCCGTGGGAGCAGCACGCTAAGGTTGCAGAATGGGTTAATACTGTGTAATCATGTAATCATGAAAGCACAGCGAGAGGCGCAAGCCTCCTTCACAGACGACGAGCTGTCGGGCTGGTTCGCGGGTCGGATCCCCGACGACCTCTATGCCGGGGCCCCGACCATCACCGGCGACCGCGACGAGATCCTCATCGTGGGTACCGTCACCGAACCCGAGCTGCCGGCGGACGCCAATGACGCGGCGCGCAATGCCGCCCGGTCTGCTCGCATCTCTCGCTTCCGCGAGGACACCCGAGAGCGCCGCATCGGAGTGGCAGCGGAGGCTGAGCGCCTCTTCGGTCGCAAGGTGTCCTGGGGGGTGCGCTGTGGTGAGCTCGAGGAACACTTCACCACCCTGGGTGTGCCGGTGATGACCCGGCTGCGGCTCGGCGACCGCGCGGTGCTCGACACGCTCATCGACGCCGGCGTGGCGCGCAGTCGCAGCGAGGCGCTGGCCTGGTGCGTGCGATTGGTCAGCCGGCACCAGGATGAATGGATCAAGAGCCTGCGCGAGGCCCTGACCGCCGTGGAGAAGGTGCGCGGCGAGGGGCCGGCGACGGGCTGACCAGGCTCGGAGACGACCGCGGGCGGCACCCATAATCGTCCCCATGCGCGTGATTGCGGGCCGTCCCGACGGCTCGATCGAAATCCTTGACGGCTACCGTGCGGCCGCACGCAACGGTCACCGTCTGGTGGCTCTCGCCGCTGACGATGTGATCCCTCTGCCCGAGGAGGCGACCCTCACTCACCTCCCCGGCCGCCGGCCGGTGGCAGTCGACAGCGATGGAGCCGCCGTGGAGGTGGAGGGCGACTGGCTGGCGGTCGCCGCGGTGCTCCCAGTGGGCCATCTGCGCACGCTGCTCCCGGCGGCAACCCGTGCCGTGGACGCACACCGGTTGCCGCTGTTCGGCTACACCGCCGTGGTGGAGCACGGCGGGGACCTGATGTGTGCCGCTCTGCGCACCGACCGCTTCGATTGGTGGGAGCCGGCTCGGTACGGGCGCTCTGACCTCTCTGCCGCCGTGGAAACGGCCCGGGCCGAACTCCCGGGCAACCGCCTCGTGGATCACCTGGCCACCTGCGCGCTGGTGTACCGCTGCTATACCGCCCAGAACACCTTCCACCGCCGCTACGAGGGAGCGCTGCCGGCTTCACCGGCATGCAACGCCGACTGCCTCGGGTGCATCTCCCTGCAGAGCGATGGCGAGGTCCCGGCGCCGCAGGACCGGATGCGCTTCGCGCCGACGGCCGCCGAGCTCACCGCGCTGGCCGACTGGCACCTGCGCGGTGACGACGCCGCCATCGTCTCCTTCGGACAAGGCTGCGAGGGGGAGGCGCTGACCCGGGATGACGCGCTGGTCGACGCCACCCGGCAAATCCGCGAACTCCACCCCCACGCGACCATCCACGTCAACACCAATGGCAGCAAGCCGCACGTGCTGGCGCGGCTGATCGACGCCGGCCTCAACAGCGTGCGCATCAGCGCCATCTCCTTCATCGACGCCGTCTTCCGACCCTACTACCGGCCGATCGGCTATGGCCTCGATGACGTCATCGCCTGCGGGAGGCTGATGCACGACAGTGGCGGTCAGGTCTGCCTCAACCTGCTCACCGTCCCCGGGGTGACGGACGTCGAGGCGGAGGTCGAGGCCACCGTACGTGCGTGCAGGGCCATGGCCATCGACCAGGTGCAATGGCGCTCGCTCAATGTCGACCACGACTGGCTCCTCGACGTGCTCCCGCCGCTTCCCCCTGGCGCAGGCATGCGCAGGGCGTACGAACGCATCCGCGAGCGTCTACCCGGCGTCGAGCACGGCAACTTCACCCGACCGGTGGCCGTCTCGGTCTGACGTGCAGGGTTCGGTTTCGAAGCCCGTGGTATGCTGGTCTTCGTTCCCACCCCTGTGTTTCCGAGTGCCATGAAGACCGAGATCCATCCGCAGTACCACCCCGACGCCGTCGTCACGTGCCTGTGCGGCAACACCTTCACCACCGGCTCGACGCTGCCTGAGCTGAAGACCGAGGTGTGCTCGGTGTGCCATCCGTTCTTCACCGGCACCCAGCGCATCATCGACACCGGCGGCCAGGTGGAGC
>JALZAG010000194.1 GCA_030948445.1 Candidatus Dormiibacterota bacterium | reverse complement strand
TGCATCAATCGACACACGATCCCAAGGCAAAGGAGGTGAAACCCGGAATGCTTAGTAATCTTTATCTGCGACTCCGCGAGCTCATGGTTCGCAAGCAGGAGGAGGCCGAGGAAGGCCAGGGAATGGTGGAATACGCGCTCATTCTCGTCCTCATCGCCGTCGTCGTTATCGTCATCCTCACCGTTGTCGGTAACCAGGTCAAGAACGTCTTCTCGAACATCAGCAGCGGCCTCGGTACCTAAGACAGTCGCGTTCGCGCAACTGACAAGGGGAGTCGCCCAGTGCGACTCCCCTTTCTTATTTGCTGGCCTGGGTGCGTTGCACTCCTGCGGCCACTTTGGCTCACGGCGTAGCCCCGCGGCGCCCTACCATGCCGGCGATGAAACGGCAGCAGGGGTCGCCGACCATCCGCGTGGCGGTGGCAGCCCCGTTTCCTGAGATCGTGCGGATCCACGAGAGCACTGCGGAGTACGCTGACGAGATCGAGGTCTGCGCGATGATCTCGAACGCGGACGCTGTGCTGGACCAGGCGCGACTTCTGCAGCCGGACGTGCTGTTGCTGAGCGAAGAGCTCGGGCACGACCGCCACGACACGCTCACGCGACTGGGCATGCTGTCCCCCGCGACCCGGCTGGTCATGCTGGTCGGCGGCGGAGCCAGTGCGTCGGCGGTGATCGCGGATGGGGTGGTCGCGCTGGATGCTCCGCCCGCTGAGCTGCGCGCCGCGATCGTGACAGCGATGGGCCGTACCACTGGCGAAGAGGCACCGCCCGCGCACTCCCGCGTGCAGTCCGCTCATGCCGCGGACCCTGCTGCGTTGGGATCGATCGGCCAGCGACACATCCCTCCCGCAGCTGGCAGCGCTGAAGAGCAGAACTTGCCAGCGGTGGCGCCGACGGTCCCTCTCCGAGCCGGTCCCGTCGTCCCCGTGGCAGCGCGCGCTGATACCCAGGCGACACCGTCGCCGCCCGGGGATCAGGATGACGACCAACCGCCAACGAGGGTGAGCCGCACCGTGCTGGTGTTCAGTGGCAAGGGCGGTGTGGGCAAGTCCGTGGTCGCGACCAACCTCGCCACCGCGCTCGCTGCCGCGGGCTCCAAAGTGGCCCTGCTCGACCTCGACCTTCAGTACGGCGATGTCGGCGTGCTCCTGCACCTCGAGTCGCACCCGGTGACCATCGACACACTTGCCCAGCGCGAAGACATCGATGCAACCGCGCTCGACCAGGCCCTGGCAACCAGCGGCGAGGGAGTTCGCGTCCTGTTGGCTCCCACCAGCCCGGAGGCGTCCGACCTGGTGAGTGCTGCGAGCGTGGACGCAATCCTCGCGCTGATGTCAGCGACCCACGACTACGTGGTGGTGGACTCCCCCGCCCACCTCGATGAGCGCATCGTCGGGGTGATGGAGGCGTCGGACCAGATCCTCATGATCAGCTCGTTCGGCATCACCTCCGTCAAGGACGCCAAGGTGACCCTGCGGCTGCTCCAGTCGCTCGGCGTCGCGCCCGACCGCGTCGCCCTGGTGATCAACCAGGCCCATCCGCGAATCAGCTTCCCCGCGGATGAGATCGAGAGGGCGCTGCACTTTCCCATCCTCGCCATCCTGCCGTTTGAGCCGCGGATGGATGAGAGCCTGGACAGCGGCCAACCCCTGGTGGTGAGAGAACCTCGCTCGCCGTTCAGCCGGCAGCTCGCGCTGCTCGTCGATCACGTTGGGCGCACCACCGCGCCGCGGTCGGCCACCAAGGCCGCCCATCACGCAGCCAGGTGGAGGTTGCGCTTCGGCCGTTGAGGGGTCCGCATTCCCTCTCGCTTCGGTAACGACGCGAACGCATTGAATAGTGGCGATGATGCAACGGCGCGTCTGACACGCTTTGACGAGCCGCGCACAGGGCAAGAACCAACCCCGGGATTCCCGGTGAGCGGCCATACCCTGCGGCCGTGCGCAAAGTTCTCGTCGCCCTGCTCGCCGGTGCCCTCCTGCTCATCGCGGTGCCTGTCCAGGCAGCTCCGGGCGCCGCACCGGCAAAGCCGGCGCCCACGCTCGACCCCATGGCGGCTCAGCTGCAGGCCCAGCTGCAGCAGCAGGCAGCGCTGAACAGCACCGTCAGCTCGCTGACCAGCGAGCTCCAGGCAGCGAGGAGTTCCCAGCAGTCGCTCCGCGACCTGGTGACCGCCAACCAGCAGGCGATCGCGCAGACGCTCGCCCAGCTCACCGCCTCAGAGCAACGCTACGCGGATGCCAGCAGCCGTGAGGCCACCGAGAAGGCCAACGCCGCGGTGGCCCGGCGTCACGCCAAGGCCGACAAACAACTGCTGGGTATCTACCTACGGCTCGGCTACCAAACCCACGACAGCCTGCTCTCGTTCCTGCTCTCGAGCGCCTCGGTTTCCGACCTGCTCAGCCGCGCCGCGGACCTCTCGCACGTGGTCCACCGCAGTTCCGAGCTGGTCGACCAGATCAACGCTGACGTCGCCCAGGCGGAAAGCGCGGAGGCCCAGGCGGCGGCCGACGCGGTCGTCGCGCAGCAGGCCACCGCTCAGTTGCAGCAACAGGAGCAGACGCTGAAGCAACAGACCCAGCACGCCCAGGACCTGATCGGCCAGCTCGGCTTTCAGGCGGCGGCCACCGCGCAGGAGATCAGCGCAGCCAACGGACAGAGCCTGGCGGTCGCGCAGGGCATTGCGCAGACACGTCTCAACCAGCTCGACGCCACGATCGCGGCCGCCGAGCAGGCCGCGTGGGACGAAGCCACCTTCTACCTCAAGAACCACCTCGGCACCCTGCCGGGCGGCATCGGCCTCCCGCCGACTGTGCCCGTCAACGCCGATGGCACCCAGTTGATCTGGCCAGCGCACCACGTGAGCTTCGCGCAGCCATTCGGGCCCAGCCCGTATCCGTTCGAGCCGGCCTTCGGGGGATTCCCCCACTTCCACACCGGCATCGACCTCGCGGGGCCGTTCGGTACGCCGATCGTGGCCGCTGCGGACGGTGTGGTGGCGGCCGCCGACGTCAGCACCGTCGGCTACGGCAACCATGTGATCATCGCCCACGCCGGCGGCCTGCTCAGCCTGTATGGGCACCTCGAGGCGATGCTCGTGAAGGTTGGCGACGTGGTCAAAGCGGGACAGCCGATCGGCCTGTTGGGATCGACGGGCAACTCCACTGGCCCTCACTGCCACTTCGAGGTGCGGGCGAGCGGAATCCCGGTCGACCCACGGCCTTTTTTGCCGGCGCTTCCACTCAACGCGACCGGAACGTGACGGGCGCTACACAGGTTCACAGATAGACTCGGCACACGATGTGGGTGCGTGTGACATGTCAATGATTCGGGTCCTGATCGCCGACGAGAGTCGGCAGGTGACCGACAACATCTCGCGGCGCCTTGCGCTCGAAGACGACCTCGAGGTGTGCGGCACCGCCAGTGATGGCGAGTCGGCCGTGCAGGAAGCACTGTGGCTCAAGCCCGACATCGCCATCGTCGACGCCGGTTTGCCCGGCATGGACGGGGGTCAGACCACCGAGATGCTCGTCCAGGCGCTGCCCGGGACGGGCGTGATCATGATGTCGATGGAGGCGGAGAACGACGCCTACCGGCTGGCAATGCTCGCCGGAGCCCGCGAGTTCCTGCAGAAGCCGTTCAAGGGCGACGACCTCGTCGCCGCGGTTCGCCGCGTGCACGCCTTCGAACAGCGGCGCGGAGTCAGTTCGGCCGCTGCGGGCGCCACTGCCATCCTGCCCACCGCCCCAGCAGACCCCGGTGTTCGCGCCGTCCCCCAGGTGCGTGCCACGACGCGCGGAGTGGTGACCGCTGTGGTGTCGGGTAAGGGGGGCGTCGGCAAGACCGTGATCGCAGCGAACATCGCCGCCGCCCTCGCCGAGAAGCACCCCAAGCGGGTGGTGCTCGTCGACCTCTCCCTGCAGTTCGGCGACGTCGGCGCGGCCCTGGACCTACCGACATCGCACAGCATCACCGACCTGCTCGCAGAGCAGGGCACGTCCGACCTGGACATGATTCAGCAGGTGCTGGTCGAGGGTCCGGGCTTCATGGTGCTGCTCGCACCCACCTCGCCCGAACTGGCTGACTACGTCAGCGTCGCACACCTCACTGAGCTCATCGCCACGCTGCGCACCGAGTTCGAGCACATCGTCCTGGACACCCCCTCGTACCTCAACGAGATGACCATCAACACCATCGAGCTGGCCGATCACATCGTGATGCTCACCGACCTCAGCGTCACCGGCGTCAAGAACGCGCGTCTGACGCGTGGAGTCCTCGAGACCCTCGAGGTGGACCCTGCCAAGGTGATGGTGGTGAGCAATCACCGCGACGGCGTCGGCGAGCTCGACCGCCGTGGTGCCGAAACCTTCCTCGGAGCCCACATCTCTGTGGAGATTCCCTTCGACGCCGAGGTGATCGCGACCTCGGTCAACAAGGGCGTCCCGTTCGTGCTCAGCCACCCCTCGGTCCCGTGCAGCACAGCGGTGCGTGCCGTGGTGGCGGCGATCGATCCACTGTCACGAAATGGCAGCGAGCCTGCGTCGAACGGCGAGTCGTCTGATAAGAAGAAGCGAGCACGTCGCAAACTCAGCTTTTCACGGTAGCAACGCCGTGATTCATCCAGGAGCGGACATGCCGCCAACCGCGGTCACGGTCGATCTCAGCCTTCGTCTCGACGAAGACGACGAGGCCGTGCTCGAAACACAGAGCGCTCGCCATGGCCAGCGAGGCCAGGGCATGGTCGAGTATGCGTTCATCCTCGTCCTGGTTGCCATGGTGGTACTGGTGTCCGTCGTGGTCTTGGGCAAGCAGACCAGCAACCTCTACTCGAACATCTCGAGCGGCCTAGGCCCCTGAGATCGAAGGGGGAACTGCGTTCCCCCTTCGCCCTTAACGGCCGAATAGCCCCTTGCGGCGCTTGCGGTCTCCGCTCTCGGGTGTCGCAGCCGCAGCCATGGCGCGCTCCGGCACGATGCGTGCCACCAGCTCTCGCACCGCGCGGCTCACCTCCGCCTCCGGGTGCGCGGTGACAAAGGGAAGGCCACGGGTGACCGCGTCACCGATGACCCGCGGGTCGTGCGGTATCTGCACTGCCACCGGGGTGCGCAGGCTTTGCTCGATCGACTCCTGGTTGAAGTCCGCGTAGCCGTCCACCCGGTTGACGACGAGCATCGTCGAGTCCGCATCGACGGAGAGCGACTCGAGCACCTTGAGCGTGAGCTTGGCGTCCTTGATGGCGGGAATGGTGAGCGCGGTGATCACCAGCACGCGCTGAGCCAGCTCGATGACCTCGAGATTGAACTCGGTCAGGTGACTGGCGCTGTCGACGATCACGTAGTCGAAGCTGCGGCGCAGCTCGGTGATCACGGCACGCACGTGCTCGGCAGTGACCAGGTCGGCGAGCTCGGGGCTGATCGGCGCCAGCAGGACCCTGATGCCGGACGGTCCGGCGGCGAGTACCTCGCCGACGCTCTCATCGTCGATGCCGCTCGAACCATCGACCAGCTCGGTGATGCTGCGGCTGTGGTCGAGGTTGAGCATGACCCCGATGTCGCCGAACTGCAGGTCGAGGTCGACGAGCGCGACACGCCCCCCCGCTTGCTCGGCGAGCGCGACGGCCAGGTTGGTGGCGACCAGTGTCTTGCCGACCCCGCCCTTGCCCGAGAACACCAGGATGACCTCGGCCGGACCGGTGGTGCGCGGCGCCACTGGAAGCTCGGGCTGCGCCGGCGCGGCCTTGGCGAGGAAGGTGCCCTTCTTCTGTTCTAGCTGGTACACGCGACGGATGGCGGCGACCAGCTCGTCATGGCTGAAGGGCTTGATGAGGAACTCGCGCGCCCCCGCCTGCATGGCGCGGCGCAGGTAGTCGCGCTCACCCTGCACGGACATGATGATCACCGGCGAGGTCGGCAGCTCCGAGGCCAGCGTCTCGGTGAGCTGGATCCCATCCATCACCGGCATGTTGACGTCGGTCAGCACGATGTCCGGCTGCAGGCGGTGCGCCGCCTCGAGGCCTTCGCGACCGTCGGACGCGGTCCCGGCAACCTCGATGTCGTCCTCGAAGCTGAGCAGCTTTTGGAGGTTGTCCCGTGTGCTCGAGATGTCGTCGACGATGAGCAGGCGGATCACCGGCCTGCCCCTGGGCGCAGCACCGTCAGCGAGGTGTCCGCGAAACTCCTCATCACAGTCACCCGGCTGCGGTCAGGCCACCGACATGCGCGAGGCGGCGGTCGGGTCGACGTGGACACCGGGGCCCATCGTGGGCGCCAGGGTGACGGTCTTGACGTACGTGCCCTTGGCGGCTGACGGCTTGGCGCGCACGATCGCGTCCATCAGCGCCGCGAAGTTGTCGCGGAGTTTGACGTCGTCGAAGGAGGCCTTGCCGATGGCCGCGTGGATGATGCCGGCGCGGTCGACGCGGAACTCGACACGTCCACCCTGCACATCGCGCACCGCCTTGGCGATGTCGAAGGTCACAGTTCCGGCCTTGGGGTTGGGCATGAGCCCGCGCGGACCGAGCAGCTTGCCGAGGCGGCCGACGGCGCCCATCAGGTCCGGTGTCGCCAGAGCCACGTCGAAGTCGATCTCGCCGGCCTGCACCTTCTTGACCAGGTCGTCGCCGCCCACCAGGTCCGCGCCGGCGTCGAGCGCCTCCTTGGCCTTCTCGCCGGTGGCGAACACGGCGATGCGGCGGGTGCGCCCAGTGCCGTGCGGCAGCACCACGCTGCTGCGCACCATCTGGTCCGCATGCCGCGGGTCAACCCCGAGGCGAATGTGGGCTTCGATGGACTCGTCGAATTTCGCGGTCGAGCTCTTGCGAACGGCGCTCACCGCCTCGTCGGGCGGGTAGGCGTGCTCGGCGTCCAGGTTGGCAGCGGCTTCGCGGTACTTCTTGCCGTATCGGTGTGGCATGTCGGTTCTCCTGTGGTTCGTGCGGGCACCACGGCGCCCTCCCACGAGCGGATGTCAGTTGACGGTGAGACCCATCGAGCGGGCAGTGCCCTCGATGATGCGCATCGCCTGTTCGATGTCGTACGCGTTGAGGTCCTGCATCTTCAGCTCGGCGATCTCACGCACCTGGTCGCGGGACACGTTGCCCACCTTGTCGCGGTTGGGCACGGCCGAGCCCTTCTCCACGCCGGCCGCCTTTTTGAGGAGGTTGTACGCGGGGGGCGTCTTGGTGATGAAGGTGAACGTGCGGTCCTCGAAGACGGTGATCTCCGCTGGGATTACCGTGTCGCCCATCGGCGCGGTGCGCTCGTTGTACGCCTTGCAGAATTCCATGATGTTGATCCCGTGAGGTCCCAGCGCGGTGCCGATCGGCGGCGCCGGTGTGGCCTTGCCTGCAGGGATCTGGAGACGGATGACTGTCTTGACCTTCTTCTTGCCCATGTCGAACTCCTAGCGCAGCCTCTCGACCTGGAGGAGGTCGAGCTCGACGGGCGTCTCGCGCCCGAACATGTTGACAAGCACCTTGAGCTTGCCCTTCTCGGCGTTCATCTCGGTGACCTTGCCGTGGAAGTCGGTGAACGGACCGTCGGTGACCCGCACGTTCTCCCCGGTCTCGTACTCCACCGACACCTTGGTGGGAGCCTCGGCCTTGACCTGCTTCTGGATGCCGCGGACCTCGTGGTCCTGCAGCGGCACCGGCTTGTTGCCGCTGCCGACGAACGAGGTGACCCCCGGGGTGTTGCGCACCACGTACCACGACTCGTCCGACATGATCATGTTGACGAGGATGTAGCCGGGAAAGATCCGCTTGGCCACCTTGCGGCGCTGCCCGTCCTTGATCTCCATCACCTCCTCGGTGGGGACCAGGACGTCGAAGATCTTGTCGTGCATGTCCATCGACTCGACTCGCTTGAGGAGGTTGGCCTTGACCTTCTCCTCGTGGCCCGAGTAGGCGTGGACGACGTACCAGCGGGAATCGGTTGTGGTTGCTGTCTCGTTCATGTTCGCGGTGCTCACGGTGAAACGGGGGCGGTTGACCCGCCGGCTGATGTGGGGGCGGTGGTCCGGGTGGCGGGGGCGGAGGTTGCCTTGGCACTGGGCTTGACCACCGACGGCTGGGCGGTAACCTGGCTGCCGGCGGCGGGGCTGCTCGAGGCGTACAGCTGCTTCACAACCAAGCCAAGTCCGTAGTCGGCGGCTGACACGATGACGGCCATGAGGATCACGGTGGTGACCACGACCCCCGTCATGCGTCCGAGCTCATTCCAGGTCGGCCAGACGACCTTGCGCAACTCATCGACGACGCTCGCGAAATAGTTGCGATCGCCAGCCCCTGCCGGTGGACCCACCGGAGGGCGCGGTCTGACCGGCTGTCCGCGTACGGCTCTGGCCACCTGACCTCAGTTCCTCCTGGTTGCCGCCGCGTCCGTGGCGGCGAAGTGCTGTTGCGTGGCAGGGGCGGCAAGACTCGAACTCGCGACCCTCGGTTTTGGAGACCGATGCTCTACCGGCTGAGCTACGCCCCTGTGCGCTGGCCGGGGAGACCGGCCACCTTGGATGATGGTT
>JALZAG010000193.1 GCA_030948445.1 Candidatus Dormiibacterota bacterium | reverse complement strand
GAGGTGGCGGTGGTGCCGTCTCTGTACGAGGGCTTCTCGATCCCCGCCCTGCAGGCGATGGCGAGTGGTGTGCCGCTGGTGGCGACCACCGCTGGCGCGCTGCCCGAGGTGGCGGGGCGCGACGGCGAGACCGCGCTGCTCGTCCCGCCGGGCGATGCCGCGGCGCTGGCTCGGGCCATCGGCGCCCTCCTCGACAACCCTGCGCTGCGCAGCCGGCTCAGCGAGGCGGCGCTGCGTCGCTCGCGTGCGCGGTTCAGCTGGGAGGCGACGGCTCGGGCCACCGCCGACGTGTACCGCGAGGTGATCCGCAACCCCGTACCATGACGCCACCGTGACCGACGAGACCCCCCCCGAGCACCACCACACCCTCCGGGAGCGTCTCGACGCCGCCGAGGCTGCGGCCTCCGAGGTCGTCGCTGAGGAGAGCGGTCAGCTCGGTGGCGAGGTCAACGCTCTGGCCGTGCCGTTCGAGGAGATCGCGGCCGCGGTGAAAGCGGCGATCAACCCCGACAGGCTCGCCGAGCACGAGGTCGTCAGCAAGGACAAGCCGGCGGTCGACGAGGACCCTGCGGTCGACGACACGCCCGCCAGCTGAGGTGAGGCGGTGGTGGCGATCGGCGTCGAACGCTGTCGCCGGGGATCAGGGATGTGAGGGGGCCATGCGGGGCCAGGGGTGCAGGCGCTCCAGCTGACCGGCCACGGCGAGCAACAGGCGCTCCCCTCCCGGGCGAGCCACCAACTGCACCGAGAGCGGCATTCCATTGGGGTCCAGACCCGCCGGGACCGCGATCGCCGGCCAGCCGGCCAGGTTCCACGGCGCAGCGAAGGGCGCATACCTGACGTTGGCGACGACGTTGGCGACCCACCCGCGCCGACCCCACGCCGCGGCTGGGATCGCGGGCTGAGCCAGGGTGGGTGTGAGCAGCACGTCGTGGTTGGCGAAGAAGCGCTCAGCGGCGCGCCGCCAGCGCTCGCGCCCCCGGTCGCGCGGCAACCCCAGGCGTAGCGCCAGGCGACCGAGCGCTGCGTGGCGCCTGGTCCGCGGCTCGAGCTGCCACTGGCTGGCGAGCAGGCGTGCGTCGAGCTCGGTTCCCGCCACCCACCGGATCATCTCCGACGGCGCCGTGAGTTGCCCGTACGGCGGGTCCGCGGCGGTCACGAGGTGACCGGCTCCGCGGAGCAGCTCGCCGGCGTGCCGGGCCGCGCCCACCCAGTGCGGATCCACGGGGATCAGCGGACCCGGTGCCCGGGTCGAGATTGCCACGCGCAGCCGGTCCGGTTCGGTGACCGACGCCAGCTCGGAACGGCCTGCCATCACCGACAGCAGCAGCGCGCAGTCATCGACAGTGGTGGCCAGCGGGCCGTTCTCAGCCATGCCGAACCACGACCCGTTGCCGAGGTCCGACGGAACCAGGCCTTTGCCGGGCTTGAGCCCCACCAGGCCACAACACGCCGCAGGGATGCGAATCGAGCCCATGCCGTCGTTGCCGTGCGCCACCGCCACCATGCCCGCCGCCACGGCGGCAGCTGAGCCGCCAGACGAGCCTCCCGGGGTCCGCCTCCGATTCCACGGGTTGTGGGTCACTCCGAACCGCGAATCGGTGGCACCGAACACGCAGAGCTCCGGGACCCGAGTGAGGCCCACGACCACTGCTCCTGCGGCGCGAAGCCGGCGGACGATCTCATGATCCGCCCGCTGCGGACCCGGGTCGCTGGCGAACGAGCCGGTGCGCATCGGCTCACCCCCCACAGGGATGTTGTCCTTGATCGCAACTGGAAGCCCCGCCAAGGGAAGCGTGGCCCTGTCAGCGCGAGCGTCGATCTCGCGCGCCTCCATGAGTGAGGCCTGGCCCCGCACCTCCTGGAAGGCCCCGATCGAGACGTCCGTCTGCTCGATGCGCGCGAGCGCCGCTCTGGTCGCTGCCTCCGCGCTGAGCTCACCGCGCTGGACGGCGGACACGATCTCCACAGCGGTGAGCGTCACGCGCGGAGTCTACCCATGGCCAACCGGGCGTCCGCCGGGCGTGAGCTGCACAGCGGAGCCCGTCCGGGCGCTCTCGCGGGCGGCATCGAGAACTTCCAGCCCGGCAACAGCGTCCGCCGCGGTCACCGGCGGTGGTCCCTGGCCACGCAGGCAGCGCTCGACCGTGGTGTAGAAGTGCAACCAGTCGCCGGCCTCGGGTGCCACCTCGGTGCCGTCGTCCCCGCGCATGAGACGGCCCCAGCGCTCGCGAGGCTCCGCCCCGAAGCCGGGTTGGTCGGGGCGGCGCCCCGAGCGCAGCGCCTCCTCCTGGCCGTCGAGGCCCTGCACGACGTACGCGCCGCGGCTGCCGAGGACCCGCAGCCGGGGACCGGGTGCCGCGGCAAGCGCGTTGGCCCAGAGATGCGAGGTCACGCCCGAGGCGTGTTGCAGCGCGATGAACACGTCGTCGTCCGCGCCACCGCGCCTGGCGAACACCTCCGCGTGCACGTCGGTGACCGCCCCGTACAGCGTCAGCGCCTGGTCGACGAGGTGAGGACCAAGGTCGAGCAGCACGCCGCCGCCCTCGGTCGCAGCCAGCTCCTCGCGCCACGCACCACTCTTCGGCTCGGGGCGCCAGCGGTCGAACCGCGACTCGTAGCGCAGGACCTGCCCCAGCGCCTGCTCACGGAGCAGCCGCTGCACGGTGAGGTGGTCGGAATCCCAGCGCCGGTTGAGGAAGGGCACCAGCAGCACACCACGCGACTCGGCGAGCTCGACGAGCGAGCGCGCACGCGCGGCGGTGGCAGCCAGCGGCTTCTCGACCACCACGTGCTTGCCGAGTTCGATGGCGCGTTGCGCCAGCGGGACATGCGACGGGGTGCTCGTGGCCACCACGACCAGGTCGAACGCCGCGGCGTTGTCCCACAGCTGGTCGACAGCGCTCAGCACCGTCGCCTGCGGAAAGTCAGCCTCGGCCTCTGCCTGCCGCCCTGCGTTGCCGGTCACGATCGAGGTGACTCGCAACCCTGGCGCAGCCGCCAGCAACCGCCCATGGAAGAGCCGGCCGGCCAGTCCGTACCCGATCAGCGCGACGCGGGTCTCCGCAGACGATGATGTGGTGTGCGAACTCGACGCGCCCCTGTCGTGGCTCTCGTCCTGGACGCGCTCTGTCTGGTCGTCTTCGTCATCGCCGGGCGTCAGAGCCATGGCCTCGACAACGGCGCCGGCTGGTTCCTCGTGGTCCTGTGGCCGATCGCTGTCGCGTGGTTCGCCACCGCCCTGGTGGCCGGCTTGTACACCGCCCCGTCGCGTGCGTGGTGGCGACTGGCCGCCACGGTGGTGCTCGGAGTCGGGCTCGGCCTCGTCGTTCGCATCGCGGTCACCCATCGTGACACACCGGCTGCCTTCGTCCTGGTCGCGTACGCATTCATCACTCTGACGACGGTCGGGTGGCGGCTGGTGGGCGCGGCAGTGCCATGGGTGGTGGCTCGTGGGCGACGCTGACCGTCCACCCGCGACAGAGGCCGAGCCCAAGGTGGGAATTGAACCCACGGCCTACGCCTTACCAAGGCGTTGCTCTACCTCTGAGCTACTTGGGCCCGCGAGGCGCCATGGTACCAACCGTCTCCCGTCGCGCCCGTCAATGCGGGAACCCGTCAATCCGTGGACGCCGTGTTGGGGCCTCTGATACAATCGATTTGACCTAGCGCCGCTAGGTCTCTTTTTTGTCGAGGCAAAAACACGTGGCTACGGCGAAGGGCGGGTCGGCGATCATCACTCTGCAGTGTCCCGACTGCAAGGAGCGGAACTACACCACGGTGAAGAACAGGCGGAACGACCCCGACCGCCTGGAGCTCAGCAAGTTCTGTCACCGCTGTCGGTGCCACACCAAGCATCGCGAGACCAAGTAACCATCATCCAAGGTGGCCGGTCTCCCCGGCCAGCGCACAGGGGCGTAGCTCAGCCGGTAGAGCATCGGTCTCCAAAACCGAGGGTCGCGAGTTCGAGTCTTGCCGCCCCTGCCACGCAACAGCAGATGGCCACCGCGGACGCGGCGGCAACCAGGAGGAACTGAGGTCAGGTGGCCAGAGCCGTACGCGGACAGCCGGTCAGACCGCGCCCTCCGGTGGGCCCACCGGCAGGGGCGACCGATCGCAACTATTTCGCGAGCGTCGTCGATGAGTTGCGCAAGGTCGTCTGGCCGACCTGGAACGAGCTCGGGCGCATGACCGGCGTCGTGGTCACCACCGTGATCCTCATGGCCGTCATCGTGTCCGCCGCCGACTACGGGCTCGGCTTCGTGGTCAAACAGCTGTATGCCTCGAGCAGCCCGGCGGCCGGCAGCCAGGTGACCGCGCAACCCTCGGTGGTCAAGCCCAGCGCCAAGGCCACTCCCCGCGTCACCGCCCCGAACACAGCCCCCACATCAGCCGGCGGCTCGACCGCCCCCGTTTCACCGTGAGCACCGCCAACA
>JALZAG010000190.1 GCA_030948445.1 Candidatus Dormiibacterota bacterium | reverse complement strand
TCGGGGTGAATCGCGGTGTGGCCGCCATCCGCGGCGCCGATCGCCCACGGGCTGCCGGGGTCGTCCGGTCCGGGTTCGAGGCTGTTGTTGGCGCCCTTGCGGTGGGTGAGGCCGATCGGGTGGATGGGCGGCAGGTACACGATGTCAAACCCCATCTGCGCGATCCCCGGCAGCCGCGCGGTCGCGGTGCGCAGGGTGCCGGGGTGGTGCGCGGTAGCGCCCTCCGAGCGCACAAAGAACTCGTACCAGGCGGAGAAGGCCCCCGCCTCGCGGTCGATCCACAGCGGGAATGGACCGGCGAGCTCTGCCTGCGTGCGGTCGATGGTGCGTCGCATCAGGGCCACTGCCGCCGGCCGCTCCGCCGCCGCCACCAACGCGCCCGGCCTGGCGCCTTTGCGCAGGGCCTTGGCGAGGGCGCGCAGCGCGGTTGTGTCCGCAGCGGCCACCCCCTTGCGTCCGGCGCGACGCTCGGCCATGAGCGCCCCCTCCTCCATCTCCAGGGCCACGTCCTGGCCGTCGTCGAAGCGCAGGCGCAGGTCGCGCAGCCAGCTCCCGTAGTCATCGGGAACGCCGATCACAACGAAGCTCCAGGGGCCCACCTTCTTGGGAACGAAGCTGGCCACGTACAGGTCGTTGCCAGCAGGCTCGAGCAGGAGCTCGCTCCAGCCGGTCGGCAGCTTGGACGTCGGCGACCCCGTCGTCGGGCGCGTCGGCCCGTGACGAGCCCAGACCAGCAGCCGGTCGTGACCGTCGGCGATGACGGTGCCGCCCAGTTGCAGGGGCAGGCCCAGGGCTCCCTTGGCCGGATGAGCCCCGCCATCGACCGCCGGGCGCACGCCCTCGATCACCACGCGCCCCCGGGCTGCGGGTGCGCCCGTCCTCGGTGTCACCTCACGCACATGCAAGCCGACCACACTAGCGGCCACGTTGGACCTGGCGATGACGCGCGCCAGGGAGCGACGCTGCGGCGCTTCAGGAGCCGGCGCGGAAGACGGTGATCGAGGCCGGCTTCGGCCCGCTGGCCGCGGACTGTTTGGGAGGTGAGGAGGCGGGCCGCGCGTTGCTCGTGCGACGCGACGGCGCGGCGGGCGTCGACCCGGGGCGGTCCCCGCGGCTGCGATCTGGCATTGACCCTGACTCCTGCTCTCAGGCGCTGACGCGTTGGACGGAAATTAGCATCCCTGCACCGGTCTTGAGCACGCGCGCGGCGGGCCGTTACCGGCGCGTGCGTGACGCCCGCTGAGACGGATGCGCCGTGTCAGCCGCCCCGTTGCACGATGTGGCCCCTACGCTGAAGGCATGTCGCGCTATCGCTGGGCACTCACCGGGTTGGCCGGGCTGGTGGTGGCGGCAGTCCTCCTGACCGGGCTGCTTCGCAGCGCCCCGCCCAGCGCCGCCACCGGCAACGGCAACGCGGCGCTCATCCCCACCGAGCAGCGCATGAACGCGGCCGAGTTCACTGGCCTCGATGGCTGGATCAACAGCCAGCCCCTGGCAGTGAACAACCTGCGCGGCAAGGTTGTGCTGGTCGACTTCTGGACGTTCTCGTGCGTCAACTGCGTGCGCACCATCCCCCACCTGCAGCACCTCGAGCAGACGTACGCCAACCGCGGCCTGGTCATCGTGGGCATGCACTCGCCGGAGTTCGACTTCGAGAAGCAGCGATCCAACGTGGCGGCCGCGGTGCAGCGCTTCGGGGTGACCTGGCCGGTGGCGCTCGACTCGCAGATGAACACCTGGAACGCCTACGGCAACCAGTACTGGCCGGCCGAGTACCTCATCGACCAGTCTGGCCGGATTGCGTACACCCACTTCGGCGAGGGCGAATACGACGTCACCGAGTCGGCGATCGCCGCCCTGCTGGGGATCAGCGCGAAACCAACCCCGGTTGCCGCCACCCCCGATCTGAGCTCGCAGACACCCGAGCTCTATGCCGGCAGCGACAACGGCCGCGGCCAGCTCGGCAACGGCCAGAGCTACGGCGCCATCGGGGCTGCTGTCAACTATGGGAACCCGGAGACCACCACTGACGCCGACCGCATCGTGCTCGGCGGCACCTGGGCGGACCAGGGGCAGTACCTGGTGTCGAAGTCGGCCGGCCACGTGCTCCTCAACTTCTCGGCGCGCGACGTGTACATCGTGGCCGGGCCCGAGTCCGGCACCATCCACGCCACCGTTACCGTCGACGGCAACCCGATCAGCCCACAGCGGCGAGGTCCCGACCTGCGCGCGTCAGGCCTGGAGGTGACCAGCCAGCAGCTCTACCACGTGCTCCAGGGCGAGGGCGGCGATCGCCGTCTCATCGACGTGGCCGTCCCGGCGGGCTTCCGGCTCTACACCTTCACCTTCGGCTGACGTGATCAGCATCGCCTCGCTGGTGGCGACGTTCGTCGCCGGGCTGGCCTCCTTCCTCGCTCCATGCTCGGTTCCGCTGCTGCCCGCATACCTGTCGGCGGTGAGTGGCGCGGCCGCCGTCGACCTGGCCGACAACAGCAAGCGTCGTGACGCCCGCGGACGGCTGGTGGCAGGGGCCATCCTCTATGTCGCGGGCTTCACCACCGTCTTCGTCCTCCTCGGCATCGGTGCCGCGGGCATCGGTCACTCCATCCGCCAGGTGGAGCGCGGCGTCGAGATCGCCGGGGGGATCCTGCTGGTGTTCTTCGGGCTGGTGGTGGTCGGTGCGCTGCGGCTGCCGATGCTCGAACGCGTGCGGGGGTTGTCGCTGCCCGACCGCCTGCGTGGTCGCGGGGTGGCCGCCGCGTTCCTTGTCGGCGTCGTGTTCGGCATCGGCTGGACGCCGTGCGTCGGGCCCTACCTCGGCGTCGCCTTCGTGCTCGCCGCCAGCAGTGCCCACGTCCTCTCCGGTGCCGCGCTGCTGCTCGCGTACTCGATCGGGCTGGGCCTGCCCTTTGTCCTGATCGCGCTGCTCTGGGCCTCACTGCCCACGCTGCCTCGGCGGGTTGCCCGCCTGGCCGGGCCGATGGCACGCGTCGGGGGCGCCCTGACCATCGCTCTCGGCCTGCTGCTGCTGAGCGGCTGGTACACCCACCTCACCTCGTACCTGGCGCAGATCAGCACCCCAAGCTGAGCTCGCGCCCGGCGGCGCGGCTCTCACTTGCCGGGGTGGTCGACGGAGAAGGAACCGACCTGCGAGGCGTTGAACTCGGTGAACCACATGGTCCGGCTGGGTCCCGGGGCGAGGTCCTCCGGACCGCTCGACGGGCTGGCGACGACGAAGCGGGTGAGCTGCTCGCCATCGACGCGGTCGATGGTGCCCGCTCCCTCCTCGGCGATCCACATGTGCCCGTCCGCTCCCCTGGCGATGCCCGTGGGTTGGTCGAGGATCTGGGGGAGATGCCGCACCGTCCCGTCGGCCGTCACGTAGCCCACCCGGCTGGTGGTCTGCTCCACGAACCACATCGCGTTGCCGGTGCCGGCGACGATCCGCAGCGTGCCCGCGCCGAACTCATGGAGTGGAAACTCGGTCACCGCGCCACTGCTGGTGATCCGCGCGATCGCGGTCTCCTCGGTGACCCACAGGGCACCGTCGGGCCCCGCGGCGATGCCGAACGGGGAGGAGTCCGCGGCGAGGTGGGCGACCGGTGTCACGGTCCCGTCGACTGCAATGCGATCAACGGTGCCGGTGCCGCTCTCGGTGACCCACAGCGCGCTCATCGGGCCTGCGCAGATGCCCGTCGGCGCACTGCCGGCCGGGAGGCGGATGCGCTGCAGCGCGCCGCTGGTCGAGACCCGGTCCACCTCGTCGGCGCCGCGATCGGTGAACCACTGCGCTTCATCGGGCCCGGACGCGATCGCCAGGCCCGGCTGACCCGGCCGGGGGAGCGCGAACTCCTGGACGGCGCCGGCAGTGCTCACCCGCGCGATGCGGTTGCCCTTCTCCTCGGTGACCCAAAACGCACCGTCGGACCCCTGCGCGATCCCGGTCGGCGCCGCGTCGACCGTCGGCAGGCGCCAATGCTGCGCGTCCAGGGCACGCGGTGTGGATGGCGTCGCTGGCGCGGCTGACCCTCCCGCCGGTGCGGTCGATCCGCACCCGGCCAGCGCGAGCAGGCAGGCAGCGGTGGCGAATCGACGCTGCGCCCTCACGCGCCTGGCCCGGTTCAAACGACCCACCGGCGCACTGTAGCCGCCGTCCCGGGCGCGACAGCTCCCCTGGGTGCTGAGCCGTGGCCGTCGGGCCGAGTGGGAGAATCGTCGCCCGCGTCATGCGACAGATGGAGGCAACGATGAGCAGCGGCGACCGGTTCGGCGCTCGCGCCACCCTGGCCGGCGGGGTCGACTACTACCGGCTCAACCGCCTCGCTGAGAGCGGCGTCGGCGACCCCTCGCGGCTCCCGATGACCGTCAAAATCCTGCTCGAGAACGCCCTGCGCCACGCCGATGCCCCTTTCGCCAACGAGGACGACGTCAGCGCGCTCACCGCCTGGGACGGCAAACACCCGTCGGAGGACCGCGAGCGCCCCTTCGTGCCGTCCCGGGTGCTCCTCCAGGATTTCACCGGCGTGCCCGCGGTGGTCGACCTCGCCGCGATGCGCGCCGCCATGCAGCGCGCCGGGGGCGACCCGGGGCGCATCGACCCGCTGGTGCCGGTCGACCTCGTCGTCGACCACTCAGTCCAGGTCGACTCTTTCGGTGACGCGCAGGCGTACGGACGCAACATCGAGCGCGAGTACGAGCGCAACCGTGAGCGCTACCTGCTGCTGCGCTGGGCGCAACAGGCGTTCAAGGGCTTCCGCGTGGTTCCGCCCGGGATGGGCATCGTCCACCAGGTCAACCTCGAGTACCTCGCCCGCGTCGTCCAGGTTCGTGACATCGATGGCAGCAACGTGGCGCTCCCCGACACCCTGGTGGGCACCGACTCGCATACCACCATGGTCAACGGCATCGGCGTGCTCGGCTGGGGTGTGGGAGGCATCGAGGCCGAGGCGTGCATGCTCGGCCAGCCGCTGTTCCTGCTCTCGCCCGTGGTTGTCGGGGTGCGCTTCCACAACGCGCTGCCGGTGGGCACCACCGCCACCGACCTGGTGCTGACGCTCACCGAGATGCTGCGCAAGCACGGCGTGGTCAACAAGTTCGTCGAGTTCTGCGGCCCGGGACTCTCCTCGATGACCGCGGCGGACCGGGCCACGCTCTCCAACATGGCACCGGAGTACGGCGCCACCGCGTCCTTCTTCCCGGTCGACTCGCGCACCCTCGAATACCTGCGTCAGACCGGGCGCGACGAGGAGCACATCGACCTGGTCGAGCGCTACACACGAGAGCAGGGCATGTTCCGCACCGACGAGTCGGAGACGCCGCTGTTCAGTGAGACGCTCGACCTCGACCTCGCCTCGGTCGTCCCCTCGGTGGCCGGACCGCGGCGCCCTCAGGACCGCGTCGCGCTGCCGGGCGTGTGGGACTCGTTCACCGCGGTGTATGGAGGCAGCGGTGACGACCGCCCCCAGCGCAACGGCGAGCTCGCCCGGCTCGTCGGAGAGGGCGGCAACCCCGCCGGGGCTGTCGGCAACCCCAAGCCCATCCCTGCCGCGGCCAGCAACAGCGACGCCGTCGACGTCAGCGCCAAGGAATTGGCCGACGGAGCCGTGGTGATCGCGGCGATCACCTCGTGCACCAACACCTCCAACCCGTCGGTGATGCTGGCTGCCGGCCTGCTCGCGCAGCACGCGGTCGAGCGCGGCCTCACCGTCGCCGCGCACGTCAAGACGTCGCTGGCGCCGGGCTCGCGCGTGGTCACCGACTACCTGCGCCGGGCCGGTGTCTCCGAGGCGCTCGACACTCTGCACTTCAACACCGTCGGCTATGGCTGCACCACCTGCATCGGCAACAGTGGTCCGCTGCCGGAGGAGGTGTCGACGGCCATCGAGAAGGAGGACCTTGCGGTGGCCGCCGTGCTCAGCGGCAACCGCAACTTCGAGGGCCGCATCCACCCGCAGGTTAAGGCCGCGTACCTGGCGTCACCGCCGCTGGTGGTGGCGTACGCGCTCGCCGGGACGGTCGACATCGACCTCACCACCGAGCCGCTCGGCCGCGGCAGCGACGGCAGTGATGTCTTCCTCAGCGACATCTGGCCGAGCGCGGAGGAGATCGCCGATGCCACCGCGCGCGGCCTGGAGCAGTCGATGTTCCACGATGAGTACGCGCGCATCTTCGACGGCGACGAGCACTGGCAG
>JALZAG010000179.1 GCA_030948445.1 Candidatus Dormiibacterota bacterium | reverse complement strand
GAGCGCAGTCACAGTGTTGCGCGACTGGCGCCTCTCTTCGGCTGCTGTCGTGACATGAGGAGTACCGCGGAATGCTGCAGGTTGATGGCGCGACATCCGTAGCCGAGCGCCAATCGCCGTTGGTTGTTGCTGCGCAGCGCCTGGTCGGTCGGATCGAGGACCTCGTTGTCGAGGTTGCCAAGTTGCGCGCCGACAACGCCTCGCTTCGCCGCGAAGTGCGGGACGCGGTCGCGCTCCTTGACTCTGTCGGCACCACTCGCTCCGGCACCCGGCGCGCCGTCCCCGCTCCCAAACCAGCGGCGGCACGCCGTCGGCGCCGAGGCCGCGCCGCGAAGGGCCGGGCCACACCGGCGGAAGTGACCAGCGACGTCGTCCGTGCCGTCCTGGTCAAGCTCGGGGAGGCGACCGCCTCGGAGATCGCGGCTGAGATCACGTCTGCGGGGGCCCCGGTCGGGGGGCGGGCGGTGCGCTTCCTCGCTGAGCGCGCGGGTGCGACCACCCGGGTTGGGGAGGACGGCCAGCGCCGCTACCGGCTCGGCTAGTGGCTGCGTCGCGCTCGGCTCGGGTCGGCAGCTAACCGGCGCGTCCGCGCAGGCGGGTGGGATCAGGTTTGTCACCCGTACCGGGCATGGCGTGGCGAGCGACAGCGAGTACCCCCCCGCAGATGAGCACCGCGCCAAGTAGCTGCACCCAGGTTGGTCGCTCCGACAGCACCAGCGCGGCAAGGCCCAGTGCTGCAACCGGCTGCAGCAGCAGCATGAGCGAGCTGATCGCCCGAGGCAGTCGTGGCAGCGACGAGGTGATGAACATCCACCCGACTGTCTGGCTGGTCACCGCCAGCATCAGCAGCCACCCCAAAGACCTCAGGGGAGGCGCGAAATCCAAGGTGCCGAAGACAGCCCCGAGAATGAGCGACCCCACCGCCGAGCTGGCGGTGGCGTCCAGGAGGGGGCCGGCGACGTGGGGCGTGCCGGTCGCGCCGCGGAGGATGAGCAGGAACGCGGCGTAGGCAAGCGATGTGCCCACCCCAAAGACGATGCCTGCGACCGGGTGTCCTCCGAACGACGGCCTGCCGGCGAGGCCGGAGACGAGGACCACGCCGACGAAGACCACCGGCAGCGCGAGCGCGAATCGAGCGGTGGGACGCTCCGCGAACAGAATCCACGCTGCGGCCGCCACGAAGACCACCTGGAGGTTGCCCAGCACCGTCGCGATTCCCGCCCCCACCTCGTTGATGGCGTGCGTCCAGAGCACGAGGTCGACGGCGAAGAACACGCCGGCGAGGATTGCCGTCAACCGCGCCCGGCGCGATCGTGGTCCGAGCCGGCGCTGCTCGCGAAAGGCCAACGGGAGCAGCAGGGGCAACGCGAGCGCGCATCGGAAGAACGCGGTGGTAGCCGCCCCTTGGGCGGCGAGCTCGACCAGCACGCCCGAGGAGGAGATGCACAGCGCTCCGATGGCCGCGAGCAGCACCGGTCGGTCGGCGGTGCGCTGGCGCCAGCCGTCCCGCGGCGCCAGTCGCTCGACATCGGTGACCGCCATGGGGCCTACGATGCCCGATGTCCTCTGCGCGACGTAGTCCCGTCGCCACAGGCGAGCTCGCGCCGCAGCTGAGCACCTCCGGGATTGTCCGCGGCGGGGGCGGCCCCGGCGGCAACACTGCCTCGCATGTCTGCACTCCGCTCCGTGCTCGCGACCTCAACGCGGCGGTACATGGCGCTTGCAGCGCTGGCCAGCGCCGGGGTGGCCGTAGGAGCGGTGACCTCGCGCGGATCAGATCAACCAATCGCCGCCGCCGTCCCTGCGGTGGCAGCGCCTGGAGCACCGGCAACGCTGCTGGTCTTCGTCAGCGGCGCGGTGGCACACCCTGGCCTGTACGAGGTGGCCACAGGAGCGCGGATCGCGGATGCCATTGCAGACGCGGGCGGGATTCTCCCCTCGGCCGACGCCGGGAAGCTCCCCAATCTCTCTGGCCTTCTTCACGACGGTCACCAGGTCAACGTCCCTTTCGCCAAGGGGACCGCAGCGCGCACCTCCACGAAGATCGACGTCAACGCGGCGGCAGCGGCTGAGCTCGCGGCGGTGCCGGGGATCACTGCCGACCTCGCGCAGGCCATCGTCGCGGCGCGCCAACAATGGGGGCCGTTTGCGAACCTCTCCGACCTGCGCGTGGCGCTGGGCCTCGACACGGCCACAGCAGCACTTATCGGCAAGCACCTGAGCTTTCTCACCGCGCTGCCGTGAACGCAGCCGCTCCGTGGCGGGTGGCCTTGTGCGCGGGGGCCTTCTCCGCCTGCGTCGGGCTCACGGCGCTCGACGCACGCCTCGCGGTGATCGTTGCTGTGGTGAGCTGCACTGTCATCCTGCTGACGCAGGCCGACTGGCGGTTCATCACCAGTTGTGTGGCGATCGCGGCGTGCTGTCTTGGGAGTTGGCGCGCGTTGAGCGCGCTCGCAGTGGATCACGGGCCGAACAGCCTCGCCGGTCATCTCGGCACGGGGGCGGTCGTGCTTCGCGGTACCGTCGGCGATTCCGGCGTCCCCGGACGCGTTGACACCTTCGTGGTTGACGTCCACCAGGTCGTCACGCGTGCGGGGACCTGGAGCGTCACGGGATCGGTCGTCGTCGAACCACTGCACCCTGTTGCCTTGCTGCCCGGTGACTCTGTTGATGTAGCTACGACGAGTCTGCGCGCGCCGCCGCAACGCCGCGGGTCGCTGTCAGCGGCGTCACTGGAGCGCGTCGGAGTCACTGCCATCGCGACCGCCGCGCAGGTGACGGCACTGGCCACCGGCGGTCCCACACCGGCGCGGCTCGCGCAGCAGGCGCGGCGCTTGCTCACGGCCGCCGTGACGCGCGTCCTGCCCGAGCCCGAGGCAACGCTGCTGCTCGGTATCGCTTTCGGCGTGCATGGCACGTTGGCGACGGCGGTGCGCGCTCCTTTGCAGGACGCGGGACTGATCCACATCGTGGCAGTCAGCGGGCTGAAGGTTGCGATGATCGCGGGACTGATCAACGCCGTCGGACGCCGACGCGGCTGGTCGCGCCGCCGCCGCAGCCTGGTCACGCTTGCTGTGATCGCGATGTATGTGGGTCTCAGTGGTGCCGGCGCGGCGGCGCTGCGGAGCAGCCTGATGGTGGTGGCGGGGCTTCTGCTGACCCGCGACGGCCGCCGGCCGCACTCATTCGCGCTGCTCGGTGTCTGCGCGGCACTGATGTTGGCAGTCGAGCCGACCGTCGCCACCGACGTCGGGTTTCAGCTCTCCTTCCTCGGAACCGCTGGCATCCTCTTGCTGGCGGCCCCGATTGCGCGCCGGCTGCCCGGGCCTCGCCTGCTGGCGGAGCCGTTCGCCGTCACCGTCGCCGCGCAGCTGGCCACCGCGCCGGTGACCGCTGGCACCTTCGGCGTGCTCTCTCTGGTGGGCCCCTTCGCGAACGCCGTGACGCTCCCACTGCTTCCCTTGATCATCGTGGTGGGCGGCTCCGGAGCAGTGCTGACCTCGGTGGTCCCGGCGCTCGGCTGGCTCCCGCTGGAGACTGGCGCGTTGCTCTGCGGTGCCGTGCTGGCGGTGGCACAGGGGGCCACCGCCCTACCCTTCGCCGCGGTTCATCTCCAGCTCTGGCCTGGGCAGTGGACCCTGGTCGAACTTACCGCGGTGACCGCCGGCGGCCTGGCGTGGTGCCTCCATGCTCGCAAAGGTGGCCCGCCCGCGCTGGTCCTGGTCACGGTCACCGTGGCGGCAGTGGTCGCCGGGGCTGCGTCGACCACAGTGGCCGCCGCTGTGACGGCGCGTGCCTGGAGCGTCACGGTCCTCGATGTCGGCAATAGCGTCGCTGTCCTCATCCGGCCGCCGCGCGGAGGCCTCGTGTTGGTCGACGGCGGCTCGGACGGGACAGCGCTGCTGACCGCCTTGGGGCGCGCGCTGTCACCGTTGGATCGCCACCTCGACGCCGTCGTTCTGACCGCGACCGACAGAACCAGCTCGGCGGCGATCCCGGCGTTGCTCGGCCGCTACGACGTGGGCACCATGGTGGTCGCGCAGGTGCTGCCGCCGGCGCTGCAGTCGGTCGCCGCCGCCATGGCCGGCACAGGCACTCGTATCGTGGTGGCGGGCACCACACCCTGGTCGCTCGGCGCCATGACGATGCGCTGCCTCCCGACAGGTCCGGCGCTTGGGGCGCCATGCGTGCTGCAGCTGGGCGATGCACGCTCGACGGCGCTGATCACTGGCAACCTCACGCAGTCGGCCCAGGACGAGCTGACTGGCGTACAGGGGTCACGGCTGCGCGCCGACCTGTTGGTGGGTCCCGTCACGACGGCTCCGTCCGCCGCCCTGGTCGCGGCCGTGCAACCAGCCCTGGTGGCGGTTCCGGCGAGGCGGAGCCCACCGGGACTCGGGAGCATCAGTGCCCAGTTCGCGGTCACTGGCCGTGACGGCGACCTTGTGTACGACGCACTCCCCACGGGTGGCTACGCAGACCCCACGGGCTGACGGCTCCACGTGTCCCCCGTCCGCGCAGGCGGCGGCGGACGACGGACAGAATGGTGGGATGGCTGACACCCCCGGCCTCCTGTTGGTCCACGGCGACGAGCCGCGCCTCGTCGACGCGACGGTGGAGCGGTGGCGGGGGTCCGCCCTCGCCCTGGACGTCGAGGTCATCGACGCGCCGGCCAAGCTCGAACCGCTCATCGCCAGCCTCGTCGACGTCCCGCTGTTCAGCACCGAGCGCCGTGTCCTGGTCCGCGACCTGCCGCAGTTGAGTGGGGCGCGGCGGGGGAGTGCCGGGGTCGACGAGCTGGTCAAGGCGCTGGAACTGCGCGCTCCGACGACCCGGGTCTGCTTCGCGATCCGTGCCACGGTGGCGGCGGGAAACCCCATCCTGGCCGCGATCCAGGCCAATGGGGGACAGGTCGTGCACCATCCCAAACTCCGGCAGGCGGACCGCCGCCAGTGGCTGGACGCGGAGGCGAGGGCTCGTGGGCTGCGGCTGCCCGCTACCGGCGCCGACCTGCTGATCCGATGCAGTGGCGGTGACCTCGGGGCGATGTCTGGAGAGCTCGACAAGATGGCCGCCCACGGCGGTCCCATCAGCGTCGAGCAGTTGGAGCAGCTGGTCGCTGGCTCCGAGCAGCTCGAGCTGTACAAGGTGCTCGATCTCCTCGCCGGGCCGCAGCCGGCAGCTGGCGCGGCGTTGCTCTCGGACCTGATCGCAGAGGGACGCTCGACGCAGTACCTGCTTTCAATCCTCGCCGGCCAGCTGCGTGACCTGTTAATGGTTCACGCACTGTTGCTGCGCGGTCAGCGAGGTTCGGGAGCGCTCGCCTCAGCGATGCGCATCCCGACGTGGAGGGCTGAGCGCGTCCTGAGAACAGCACAGGCGGTGACCGCACCACTGGCGATGCGCTGGATGCGTGAGCTGCAACGGATTGACGCCGGCCTGAAGGCGGGCGAGGTCGACGATGCCGCTGCGCTGAGGCATTGGGGACTCGCCGCCGCAGGCGCGCTGAGGGAGCGCCGCCAGAGCCGGCGCAGCGCCTGAGCACGACCGTCAGGGCGTCAGCGCGTCGGGGCGAAACGGCGGCGTGGGGCTTGGACCGGCGGCGGCGGGGAATGCGCGTATTCGCCAGAGCGGCGTGAACCTGATGGCGACGAACCCGGCGGTGCCCAAGAGCGCGGTCACCCACAGGGTGGACGACGCGCCGATCGCAGCTGCCAGCAGCCCTCCCAGGAGGTTGCCCAGCGGCCAAGCACCCCAGAAGAAGGTGCGGAAGACCGCTCCCATCCGGCCCTGCAGACGCGACGGCGTCAGCGTCTGACGGAGAGTCACCTGGGCGATGTCGCCCGCGACGCCGATGGCGCCGCCGAGAATGAACACCGGGAACATCACCGCTGCCGGGGCGACAAACACCGCCAGTGGCACGAGGCCGATCAATGCGCTCGCACAGGCGCTGGCCAGCGAGATGGTGGGCCCGACTCCGAGCCACCGGATGATCCGCGTCCCGATCACTGACCCAATCATGGCGCCGAGGCCTTGCGACGACAGCATCAGTCCGAGCAGTCCGGGGCTGAGGCGCAGACGTTCGTAGGCAAAGACGTACAGCGGTGCCTCGTAGGCATGCGCGAAGACCCCCGCAGCGGTCAGACAGAGCAGCTGGGCGCGCAGGGCAGGGATGCCGAAGACGTGACGCAGTCCCTCGCCAACCTCGGTGAGAAGGTGGCGACGATCCGACGACGACGGAATGGACTCGACCGCGCGGATGGAGAGCAGAGCGATGCTCGACACCAGGAAGGACAGCGCGTCGACGAGGACCGCCCGCGCCGCGCCCGCGGCCTGCACCAGGACGCCACCCAGTCCCGGTCCAACCGTCTGAGCCGCGGACCAGGTGACCTGGAGCCGGCTATTCGCCTCGAGGATCTGGTCGGGCGCGACCAGACCCGGGACATACGCCATGTAGGAGATGTCAAAGAAGACCGTGAACACGCCCATCGCACCGGCAGCCACGAAGAGCTCCCACAGCCGCAGCTCGCCGGTCGCCGACAACAGCGGTATGAGTGCCAGGACAGCCAGTCGCGCCAGGTTGCAGCCGACCATCACTCGCCGCCGGCGGACACGGTCGACGATTGCTCCCGCGAAGAGCGCGACGATGGGAAACGGCAGCCGCTCGCTGGCGATCATCAGCCCCACCGCAGCGGGGCCGGCGTGGAAGGCGAAGATTGCCAGCGTGGGCAGCGCGATGGTGGTGACCGCACTGCCGACCTCGCTGACGGTCTGGCCGCTCCAGAGCAGCGCAAAGTCCCGGTTGCGCCACACCGCGTGTGTCATGCCGTCAGAGCGGACATGCCAATTCCACGCCGACCGGTCCCGGAGCTACTTCTTCTTCGGCTCCGCGGTCGCGCCCACCTTCGCGGTTGCGGACTTACCGCCCGCCGACTTCCCGCCCGCCGACGGCTTGGTCGCAGGCTTGTCCGCGGACTTCGCCGCCGCCTTGGTGGGCGCTTTGGCAGGGGCCTTCGCCGCCGGTCGCTTGGTGGCCGTGGCTGCCCGGCCCCGTCCCTTGGCGCCGCCGGCCGCAGCGGCACGAAGCTCGGTGGCGTGCTCGCCGCCTTGGGACGCCGCGCGGATGAGCCGCGCCGCCATGGCGGTGAGGCGAGACTTGCGGCGGTTCACGTTGTTGCGGTGGAGGATGCCCTTCTCGCCAGCGCGGTCCAGAGCTCGGACCGCGGCCTTGAGCTGCTCTTCGACATCCACGGTGTCGCCCGGCTCCACGGTGAGCAGAGACTGCCGCGCCTTGCCGACGTAGGTCCGCACCGAGGACCGCACCGCGCGGTTGCGAACATGCTTGCGTTCGTTGGCGCGGATGCGCTTGCGGGCTGAACGGGAATTGGCCACGTGTCTTCCTGTCGGATGAGATGGAGCAACCGCACTCACGGATGCTGTGCGCAGACGGCCGGCGCGGCCCGCGGAGTATACCAGCGACCCAATGCTGCTCATCCCTGCCCACGCCAAGGTGAACCTCTGTCTCGCTGTTCGCGCACGCCGGTCGGATGGGTTCCACGACATCGATTCCGTGGTGGTGCCCATCGATTGGCACGACCTGGTGGGCATCCGGCTGCATCCCGTCACGGTCACGGCGGTGAGATTGCGAGTCGCTGGCGATACCGGCGATCTTCCGGCGCCCCACGAGAACCTGGCCGAACGCGCCGGCCGCGCGATCGCGGCAATCGCGGGACCGCTCGACATCGCGCTGTGGCTGGACAAACGTATCCCCACCGCCGCCGGGCTTGGTGGCGGATCGGCCGACGCGGCGGCGGTGCTGCGCGGGTGCGCTGCTCTTCTTCAGGGCGCAGCGCCTTCTCAAAGCGAGCTGCTCAGCCTGGCGGCCGCGCTCGGCTCGGATGTCCCGGTGCTTCTCGGACGCGGCCCGCAGCGGGTTGGTGGCCGCGGCGAGGCACTGGCTCACCTCGACGCCCCGCTCCTCCATCTCGCGGTCGCGGTGGTCGGCGCCAGCAGTACGGCGGCCTCCTACGCGGCATTGGAAGCACCCGAGTTCGAGAACCCGGGTCGTCCAGACGCGGTGGCGGCCGCCCTGGAATCGGGCCAGAGGCCGGACGACGACCTCCTGGGTAGCGGTCTGGAGGCCGCCGCGTGCCGCGCCAACCCCAGCCTGGGCGAGCGGCTCGTGGCACTGCGGGCGGCGGTCGCGGAGGCGCGCTGGCACCTCACGGGAAGCGGCGGAGCAGCCTTCGCCCTGGCTGACAGTGCAAGCCACGCGGCGGTGCTCGCCAGTCGCGCGCTGGACGCCGGCTTCCCGGCGCGCGCCTGCCGATCGCTCAGCGGCTGAAGTCGTCCCTGTAGCGCGCATCCAGCAGCGAGTACAGACCAAAGGCGAGGAAGCCCAGTGCCACCACACTGAGCACGATCGTGCCGAACCGCTGCGCTGCCAGCGTGCGCAGGCTGGCGTCGAGCCCCTTGGAACGGCTTGCGTCATCCGCCAGCGCGGCGCTCAGCACGAAGCCCCCGACGATGCCGAACACCAGGCCGCGCGCCGACTGCCCGGCCACTCCGAGGACCGCTGCGACGCGTCGCATTGCCGGGCTCATCGCGCCGGTGTCGAGTGGCGTCTCGAACTTGCGACTCACCGCGTACCCCAAGAGGATGAGTCCCACGGCGATGATGCCGACGCCTACCGCAGCGACCATGAAACGACCGCCACTGGCGCCGAGCAGTTTCGCGGTCCAGGAATCCTGGTCGCTCTGCGGCGACTTGGTGCCGGAACCGACCAGAATGCGAACCGCGGTGACCAGGAAGCCGCCGTACACCAGCGCGGTGCCGAGGGCGAGCAGGCGTCGACCGGCATTGGCGAGCCCGCTCTGGTCCTTGCG
>JALZAG010000255.1 GCA_030948445.1 Candidatus Dormiibacterota bacterium | reverse complement strand
CGGCAGGACGCCTCGATGCTGTCAACAATGGCACGAACCTGCCGATCGGTGTCACCCTCGCAGACCACGAAGAAGTCAGCGATGGTTGTCTTCCCTCGGAGGTCGACAGTGACGACGTCGCGCGCCTTCTTGTCAGCCGCAGCCGCGGTGATCCGCGCGGCAAGCTCGTCAGGCGTCATCCAACGCCATTATCGCACCGCGATGGATCGGTAGAGCCCGCTGGCGGAGATGATGTCAGCCACCGCATGTGGCACCAGCGAGGTGATCGATTCACCTTGCGCCACTCGCCGCCGAACCTCTGACGCGCTGATCGCCGGTGGGGTGAGGTCGAGGACGATGGTGCGCGCAGGGTCGAGCCGGAGCTCGCGCGCCTGCGCGTCGTCAAACTGCCGCGCGCCGGCCCGTTGCACCACCACCAGGCGGAGGATGGACAGTAATTCCTCGCTGCGGTGCCACTCGTGGATGCGTCGGGCAGCGTCGGCACCCACGACCCACCAGGGCTCGTCAGCGGGGTGACTGACGCGCAGCGCTTCCAGCGTGTCGATGGTGTAGGAGGTGCCCTGCCGGCGAAGCTCGACGTCAACCACGCGCAGCCCGCTGGTCGCGCGCACCGCCGTCTCGAGCATGGCCAGGCGTAGATGCGGCGGAGCCACCGGCTCGTCACGCAGCGCCGGGGTTCGGGCCGGGACCAGCCACGCCTCGTGCGCGCCGATGGCGTCCCGCGCGCCCGTGGCCAGCACGATGTGAGCCAGATGGACTGGGTCGAACGTGCCCCCCAGCACTGCGACGCGCCGCTGCTCAGGCGTCATCGGCATAGATGAACTCAAGCTCGCCGATGCGCACGGTGTCGCCGTCGCCGCAGCCTGCGGCAGCCAGGGCCGCGTCGACGCCGGCGCTGCGGAGCTTCTGCTGCAGGCGCGCCACCCCCTCATCGCTGTCCATGTCGGTCATCGCCACCAACCGCTCGATGCCGTCGGCGGTGACGCGGTACACCTCGCCCTCGAGCGACACAGCGGGCGCCTGCCGCCGCGGACGGTGACGGTACACGCGGTGCTCGCCCGATTCGCCAGGCTGCGACAGTGCCACCTCCAGTTCGGTTCTGCGAGCCGCGGCAACCAGGGACGCGGCACGGTCCAGCAGCTCAGCGGTCCCGTCGAGATCCGCGGCCGCGATCAGCGGGGCGTCGGGATACCGCGCGCGCATGTCCGCCCTCTGCGCGTCGGTGAGGAGATCGCCCTTGTTGAGCACCAGCAGCCGCGGCTTGGCGGCGAGCGTCTCGCTGAAGGCGGAGAGCTCGCCAACCACCGCGGCGGCGGCCTCGACAACGGCGTCCGGGCCCTCCGTCGCGTCGACCAGGTGCAGCAGGCCTCGTGTCCGCTCGAGGTGCCGGAGAAAGTCCAGACCCAAGCCGACTCCGCGATGTGCGCCGGCGATCAGCCCGGGGACGTCGGCAATCACCAGCGTCATCCCGGACGACGTCTCGGCAACGCCCAGGTTGGGGTGCAGCGTCGTGAAGGGGTACGAGGCGATCTTCGGGTGAGCGCCGGTGAGCGCCGCGAGCAAGGTCGACTTGCCGGCATTCGGCAGGCCCACCAGCCCGATGTCGGCGATGAGCTTGAGCTCCAGGTGAATACGCCGCTTGCTGCCGCGGTCGCCGAGCTCGCCGA
This sequence comes from Candidatus Dormiibacterota bacterium, assembly GCA_030948445.1. The sequence goes on along the minus strand of JALZAG010000255.1, from coordinate 994 downwards.
TCCGCGGCGTCTGCCGCGTCGACGAGGCGAAATGAGTGTTGCCACGGCCGCCGCGGCCGCCAGCGCCCAGCACAGTGCGCGCACCGGGACGGTCGAGGTCGCAGAGAACCTCATGGGTGTCCGCGTCACGGACCACGGTGCCCGGCGGAACATGGAGCACGATGTCCTCGCCGGCGGCGCCGTGCCGGAGGTTCTTGCCGCCGGCGCCGCCAGCCGGCGCGTGGAAACGACGGCGATCGCGGAAGCCGGCCAGCGTTGGATCTGTGGAGTCGGCCACGAGCACGACGTCTCCGCCGCGCCCGCCATCTCCTCCGTCGGGGCCGCCCATCGGGACGTACTTCTCGCGGCGAAAGCTCACCGCCCCGCGTCCGCCATCACCGCCGGCGACGTCGATGGTTACCTCATCGAGGAACGTGGCAGCTGCTCCCGCTACCTGGCGCTGGACGGCGCCTCGACGACCTCGTCCAGCTCGACCAGCTCACCGACCTCGATGATCGGTAGCGAGCGCACGTTGGCGCGGGTGCGATCCTTCCCAGTGTTGTCGAAGGCGACCAATCCCGTGGAACGGGCGTACAGAGTGTGGTCGCGACCCACGCCGACGTTCTCCCCGGCGAGGATCTTGGTGCCGCGCTGGCGCACCAGGATCGTCCCGGCAAAGACCACCTCACCATCCTGGCGCTTGATCCCGAGCCGGCGGCCCGCGCTGTCACGACCGTTGCGGGAGCTGCCCCCGCCCTTCTTATGCGCCATCCTTGTCCTTGCGCTTGGCGGCTGCGCCACCCTTTGTCGCCCGCTTGGGGGCGGCCTTCGCCGGCCCACCCGATGGGGGTGACGTCCTCGGCTTGGCCGCGCGTGCGCTCCGGGCGGCAGGCTTCGCGGCAGCCGTCGCTCGGCTCGCGGGGCTGCTCTTCGGCTTGGCAGCGGCGGTGCTGGCCTTGGTGGTCGCCGCGCTCTTGGCGGGCGCCGCGCTCTTGGCGGGCGCCGTCTTGGCGGG
>JALZAG010000158.1 GCA_030948445.1 Candidatus Dormiibacterota bacterium | reverse complement strand
CCTGAAGCTGGATAGAGTGGCACGCGATGGGCGTGCAGACCGACTACGTCACCTACCTGCGCATCGACGACCTGCTCAACCTCCAGCAGCCGCTCAGCGACGGCGCCCACGACGAAATGCTCTTCATCGTGGTGCACCAGGTGTACGAGCTCTGGTTCAAGCTGATCCTCCACGAGCTCGACGCGGCCGCTGCAGCGCTCGACAACGAGCGGCCCCATGCCGCGCTTCTGCCGATGCGCCGCGCAGTCGCAGTCGAGGGGCTGCTCATCGAGCAGTTGCGCGTGCTCGAGAGCATGAGCCCCGAGGGCTTCATGCGCTTCCGTGATCCCCTGGCCCCCGCCTCCGGGTTCCAGTCCACCCAGTTTCGCGAGATCGAAGCGCTCTCCGGCGCCGGCGATAGACGGCACCTGCAGGACGCTGGGCGCACCGATCTGCAGCGCGCCCAGCTCGGCGACAGGCTGGCTGCCCGCACGCTGTACGGGGCACTCGGCGTCGCCATGAGGGCCGCGAGATTCGACTTCCCTGACGGTGAGGATGTCGCTGCGAGGAGTCGTCGGATGGGCAGTCTCGCATCGCTCTACCACCTTCACGACGATGCGGTCACGACAGTTCTTCACGAGCTGTGCGAACTGTTTATCGATCACGACGAAACCATCGCGCGCTGGCGTCACCACCACGCCCTGATGGCCGCCCGTGAGATCGGCAGCCGGAGCGGAACTGGGGGCAGTCTCGGCGTCGAATACCTGCAGTCGACGCTCGACAGACGTTTCTTCGGCGAGCTCTGGGAGGTGCGCAACCACCTGTGATGCCCACGACCGATCGCGCGACCTGTCTTGCCCGCGACAGGTCGGATCCGCTTGGCCCGGTTCGTGAGAGGTTCGTCATCCCGGACGGCTTGATCTACCTCGACGGCAATTCGCTCGGCGCACTCCCCAAGCAAACGCCTGGCCGGATCGCCAGGGTGGTCGAGGAGGAGTGGGGCCAGGGCCTGGTGCGCAGCTGGCTCGATTCACAGTGGATGGAGGCGCCCCGACGGATCGGGGCAAAACTCGCCACCATGGTCGGAGCTGGCGACGACGAGGTGATCGTCGCCGAGAGCACGTCGGTGTGTCTCTTCAAGATTCTGTGCGCGGCGCTGGCGATGCGACCCGGCAGGTCGATCGTGCTCAGCGAGGAGGCCAACTTCCACAGCGACCTGTACGTCGCCGCGGCGGCCGCCCGCCTCAGCGGGGGGGGCGTCGAGGTGGTGCCGCGCGCTCAGCTGCGCGACGAGCTCGACGACACCGTCGCGGTCCTGCTGCTCACCCATGTCGACTACCGAACCGGCTTCATGCATGACATGGCCGCGCTCAGTGCAGCCGCTCACGAGACGGGGGCGCTGGCGGTCTGGGACCTCTGCCACAGTGTCGCTGCGGTGCCGCTGCAGCTCAACGCCGATGGCGCCGACATGGCGGTGGGGTGCGGCTACAAGTACCTCAATGGCGGGCCCGGGGCACCAGCCTTCCTTTACGTGCGTGCCGGCCTGCACGAGGGGCTGCGTAACCCGGTGCCCGGCTGGCTCGGCCACGCCGAGCCCTTTGCTTTCGAGCCGGACTTCCGCCCCTCATCCGGGATCACCTCCATGATCACCGGCTCCCCGCACATCCTCCAGCTCACCTCCCTCGAATCAGCCGTGGATCTCTGGCTGGAGGTGGACATGACTGCAGTGCGCGCCAAGTCCGTCCAATTGACGGAGACGTTCATCGACCTCGTGGAGACACGGTGCCAGGGAATGGGCTTCGAGCTCGCCTCGCCCCGGGAAGCCGCCAGTCGCGGCTCTCAGGTGTCGTTCTCGCATGCCCAGGGGTACGGGATCGCGCGCGCGCTCATCGAACGCGGGGTGGTGGGAGACTTTCGTTCTCCCGACGTCTGCCGGTTCGGGTTTGCGCCGCTGTACGTGCGTCACGTCGATGTCTGGGACGCTGTCGAACAGCTGCACGATGTCATGACCACGGGGGCGTACCGCGATCCCCGATTCTCGGAGATGGCCGAGATCACCTGACCGAGACGAGTGCCACCGGTCCGATCCCGCCGGCACAGGATCGTCACCCGGGCATCAGAGGGTCCGTCAGCGACCGCTGCCATCTTGTGGATGAGCGCCGCCAGCGCTTGCCACAGAGCAGAGGTATGCCACCACATGGGGACCCGCCAGCAGGGCGACAGAGACGCGCAGATCCGGCGTAGCCGCGAGTGGGACAGCCGGCCAGGGCTGAGCCGGGCGGTGCGGGTCACCGTCTTCGCCGGCCCGATCGCAGCGTCGTTCGCTGTCGCCGCGCTCCTCACCCACTTCCTGCCTCGCGCCGACAGTGTCGCGACCACAGTGCTGTGGGTCGGGGTCATCGCCGCCGCGTCGCTGGTGACGCTGGTCGCCGTCGAGCGCGCTGCTCGACGCCTCCTTCCCTTGGCTGCACTCCTCAACCTGTCGTTGATCTTCCCCGACAAGGCGCCCGCTCGCTTCGCGGTGGCTCGGCGCACGGGCCGGCCTCGCGATCTTCAGGAGAGCCTGCGGCGCGCCCACGAGACCGGCCACGAGGACGACGCCCGCCGGATGCAGTCGATCATCGAGCTGGTGCTTGCGCTGAGCGTGCACGACAAGGCATCCCGCGGGCACTCGGAGCGAGTGCGCGTGTTCACGGACCTCCTTGCCGACGAGCTGAAGGTGCCCGACAGCGCGCGCAACCGCTTGCGTTGGGCAGCCCTTCTCCATGACATCGGCAAGCTCGAGGTGCCCGCGACCCTTCTGAACAAGCCAGCCGCACCCACCGACGAGGAATGGGCGACGCTGCACCGCCATCCCGAAGAGGGCGCCCGGCTGGTCAGCCCCCTGCTGCCCTGGCTCGGGGAGTGGGGGCTCGCTGTCGAACAGCACCATGAGCGCTTCGACGGCAAGGGATACCCGCACCAGTTGAAGGGCCACGAGATCTCGCTCGCTGCCCGGATCGTCGCCGTCGCGGACGCCTACGAGGTCATGACCGCTCCGCGCCCGTACAAGCGGCCGCTGAGTGTGTCCGCGGCCCGCCAAGAGCTTGTGCGCGTCGCCGGTACGCAGCTCGACCCGGTGATCGTGCGCGCCTTCCTGAACGTGTCGGTGGGGCGCCTGTGGAAGACCATCGGCTTTGGTGCGTGGATCGCGCAGATCCCCCAGCTGGGCCGAATCTTCGGGGTCAGCCAGTGGGCGAGCACGGGGATGAGCATGGGCATCGCCAGCGCGACCACGGCCACAGTGCTGGCCGTGACCGGGGTGGTGGGACCGTCGCCGGGGCCGGTCGTAGTCGGTCCTGCTTCGGCTCCTGTCGCGGTTGCGCCGTCGCACACCCCTCGTCCCGCAGTCAAACCGACCGTCAAGGCACCGCTGGCCACCGCGCTGCCGACCCCGACACCCCAGACCGCCACTCCTACAGCCACGCCCACCGCAACAGCCGCACCAACAGCGAAGCCCGTCCCGGTGACCGCCACACCGGCTCCAACCCCGAAGCCGACACCCACCCCCACGCCCCAGCCCACGCCGTCGCCGACATCGTTCACCGCGAGCGCGACACCCTCTACCGTTGCTTATGGGTCCCGGTCGACCCTGTCGGAAAGTGGTCTTCCGGCTGCAGCAAGGGGGACGGTCACGTTCAGGTCGGGGTCTACGACGTTGTGCACAGCGACCCTGCCAGCGACGAGTTGCACGACGTCGCCGACGCTGCCCGCGGGGAACTACGCGATCACGGCAACCTACGCGGGTGACAGCACCCACGCGGGCTCGACGGCGACGACCAACCTGAGAGTGACCGCGGCGACGGCGTTCACGGCGAGCGCGTCACCCTCGACGGTTGATTTTGGGGAGAGATCCACCCTGACGGAAAATGGTCTTCCGGGTGCCGCAAGGGGGACGGTGACGTTCAAGTCGGGGTCGACGACGCTGTGCACGGTGACCCTGCCAGCGACAAGTTGCACGACGTCGCTGACGCTGCCCAAGGGGAGCTACGCGATCACCGCGACGTACTCGGGTGACAACAACTACTCAGGGTCGACGGCGACGACCAACCTGAAAGTAAAGTAGGACACGGGGGGCGGCTAGCCCATCGGTTCCGGCGCGGCCTCAGCCGGCGTCGCGCCGGGCGCTCCGCCAGGCTGACACCATGCTGACAGCGGCGATCACCACCACTAGGGCAATGGTGATCCTCCCGCTGTACTGACCGACGGCGTCGGCGACCTTCTCTGCGGGCTTGCCGATCACAAAGCCCAGCGCCACCCAGAGCGCGATGAACAGGAACGTGCCGACCATGTCGGCCGTGATGAAGCGCCAGAAATTGATGCGCGCGTCGCCTGCGCCGAAGTACAGCAGGTCATTGGGGACGGGCAGGAAGTAGGCGAACAAAATCGCCCACAGCCCCCACCGCGCAAAGAAGGATTCCGCGCGGCGCGCGCGACGATGCCAGCGGCGGTCGTGCTTCTCGAGGTAAGCGACCAGCGGTCGGCCGTAGCGCCGGCCGGCCCAGTAGTAGAAGGGGTCGGTCAGCATGGTGTACGGGATGGGGGCCAGGAGCACCGCCCACAGCGGCAGACGGCCGCCCGCCGCGAACGCCCCCGCGATGATCAGGGAGATGGTGCTGCCGCGGAGGAGTTCCGCGTACAGCGGCTTGGTGAATTGCAACGCCGTGCCTAGCGGGATGCCGGCGTAGTAATAGATCGACTTGGCGAAGATCGGCCCCAGGCAGAGGACATCGCGGACACCCGCGGTGGCGAACAGCTGCTGGCGCGCGCGCTGGTCGACGTCCTCGGTGGCGGCCGCCTCGGGCTCCTGGCTTTCGCTGGATGGCGCGTCGGTCACACTGCCTCCCTCACCGGCACGTGGGGGCTGGCGCGCGGAGATGCGGGCGGGCGCAACAGGATCAAAGCCACCGCGATCACGATGAGGGCGCCGGCGAGTAGCGTCTGACCGGTGATGCGCTCCCCGAGGAAGGCCCAGCCGAGCAGCACCGCCACCAGCGGGTTCACGTACGCATAGGTGGAGACGGCGGTGGTCGACACCTTGGCGAGCAGCCACACGTATGCGCTGAACGCCACCAGCGAGCCGAACACGACGAGGTACAGGACCGACAACCACGACGCGAGGCTGATTTGGTCCAGGTGCAGCGTGGCGGCCTCCCCGGTGACGAAGGCGACGAGAAGCAGAAGGACGCCCCCGCAGAGCATCTCCATGCCAGTGGCCACCAAGGCTCGCTTGGGCAGCGCGCCCCGAGTCGCGTACAGGGACCCGATCGCCCAACTCAACGGCGAGACGAGCACCAGCAGCATGTGACCGATGTCGCCGGTGCCGCCGGCCCCGGGACGGAGCAGCACCGCCGTCCCGAGGAGCCCGATCGCGATGCCCCCCATCGCCAGCCGGCTGAGGCGGTGACCAAGCGCCAGCGCTCCGAACAATGCGATGAAGAGTGGGACGGTGGCCACCAGGAGCGCGACGATGCCGGAGGGGACGTACTGCTCACCGAAGCTCACGCCTCCATTGCCACCGAGGAGGAGCAGTCCGCCGGTTATTGCGGTGGCGCGCCATTGGCGCCAACCGATGGGGTCATGGTCAGCGCCGCCGAGGCGGCTGGTGATGGCGAGCAAGGTGGCCCCGGCGACCAGGAATCGGACCCCCGACATGAGCAGCGGCGGCATCGTCTCCACCGCGATCCGGATGAAGAGGTAGGTCGAGCCCCAGATGGTGTAAACCGCGGCAAATGCGGCGATAACCCTGCCCCTCCCCCGCTGCAGAACGGGAGGCCGCGCCAGCGTGGTCATCGCCGGTCACCCTAAGGCATCGGCGGCCGGCGACGCGGTTGCGGGCCTGCCCGTACCATGGCTGTCAGGAGGACAGCACATGGCGGTCGAGCTGCAGCAGGTGCACTCCGTCAACCCGGCGACTGAGGAGCACATCGGCGCCTATCCGGTGCACTCCGAGCGCGAGGTCGACGGGTTCCTGGACGCCGCAGCGACGCTGGCCCCGGTCTGGCGGGCCACCACCATCGAGGCCCGCTGCGCAGTCGTCAACAGGGTCGGTGAGCTTCTGCTCGAGCGTCGCGACATGCTCGCGGCGCTGATCACCACGGAGATGGGAAAGACCCTCGCCGAGGCTCGCGCCGAGGTGGAGAAGTGCGCCTTCTCTTGCGCATGGTTCGCCGCGCACGCCGCCGAGTTCCTCGCGGACGAGTCGTTCCCCAGTGATAGCCAGCGCAGCTTCGTCGCGTTCGAACCGCTCGGCATCGTCTTCGCGGGGATGCCGTGGAACTTCCCACTCTGGCAGGTGTTCCGCTTTGCAGCCCCCGGCCTCTGCGCGGGAAATTGCGCAGTCCTCAAGCACGCGTCCAACGTCAGCGGCTGTGCACTGGCGATCGGCGAGCTGTTTGAGGACGCGGGGTGCCCGCGTGGGGTGTTCACGGTGCTGTTGATCCCCAACGACCGTGTTGCCGCGGTCATCGAGGACGGGCGGATCGCCGCGGTGACCCTCACCGGGAGCACAGCCGCCGGACGCAGCGTTGGGGCCGCTGCGGGTCGCAGCCTCAAGCGCGCCGTGCTCGAGCTTGGTGGGTCGGATGCCTTCATCGTGCTCGAGGATGCTGACCTCGAGGCGGCCGCCGTCACCGCTGCCAAGGCACGCTTCCAAAACGCCGGGCAGAGCTGCATCGCGGCCAAGCGGTTCATCGTGTGCGATTCCGTCGCGGCCGAGTTCGAAGACCTTCTGGTCGCGGAAGCCGGCAAGGTGGTCGTCGGAGACCCGTTGCGCGACTCGGTGACGATGGGCCCGCTGGCTCGGGGCGATCTTCGCGACACGCTCGAACGTCAGCTCCGGGAGTCCATCGCTGCCGGAGCGACGTTGCGCTGCGGAGGTGGGCGCCCCGATGGACGTGGCTACTTCATCACGCCCGCGGTGCTGACCGGGTGCTCCGCCGACATGCCGGCCTTCGTCGAGGAGACGTTCGGACCGCTGGCCGCCGTGATGAGGGTCAGCTCGGCCGACGAGGCGCTGTCGGTAGCCAACGGCTCTGTTTTTGGTCTTGGGGGCAACATCTGGACAAGGGACGAAGAGCGCGCGATTGCGCTCGCTCGGAGGCTGGACAGCGGCGGCGTGTTCATCAACGGGATGACCCATTCCGACCCGCGGATTCCCTTCGGCGGCATCAAGGAAAGTGGCTACGGTCGCGAGCTGTCGAGCTTCGGCATCCGCGAGTTCGTCAATGTCAAGACGATCTGGCGCCCTACTCCCGACGACGCTGCTGGGGCAGGCACTCCCGCCGAATGAGCCACTAGCTCGCAGCTCACATATCCTGTCTTTT
>JALZAG010000140.1 GCA_030948445.1 Candidatus Dormiibacterota bacterium | reverse complement strand
ATGACCTCGCCATACCCCGACGGCACCGAGACGGCGATCTTCGGGATGGGCTGCTTCTGGGGCGCGGAACGTCTCTTCTGGCAGCTCGACGGCGTCTGGGTGACCGCGGTGGGCTACGCAGGCGGCTTCACACTCAACCCCACATATGACGAGGTGTGCTCGGCTCGGACCGGCCACGCCGAGGTGGTCAGCCAGCCGGCCTTCTACTTCGCCGAGGGGTACCACCAGCAGTACCTCGAGGCCAACCCCAGTGGGTACTGCGGGCTCAAGGGGACCGGGGTCAGCTGCCCGATCGGGAGTGGCATCCGGGGCTAACGCCTGGCTGAGCGGGCCAGGGCGAAGAGGCGCGCCGCAACCGGACGCACCACCAGCTCCCAGGTGCCCACGTACTCCCGCCGCTCGGCGCCGAACCCGCGCTTGAACTCGGTGATGCCCGCCCACGGGTGCTCCGGCCCGGCGTCCGGGGGTGCGGCGCCCCAGAAGTCGAAGCGCTCCCGGCCATCGCGCCGCGCGTCGAGGATCGCCTGCCAGACGAGCGGCGGCGCGGGCATCAGCTTGCGGGCCTGCGTGGCCGTGGCGCCGAACGCGTAGTAACGAGTGGGGCCGAAGTCGAAGACCAGCGCGGCCGCTGCGTCGAGGTCCCCAGCCACCGCGAAGTACAGGGTGGCGTCGCCCGTGCCGAGCAGTCCCTTGGCGATGGCGTCGAAGTACGGGTCCTCGTAGGAGAAAAAGTCGTTGCGCTGCTCCACCTGCCGGAGCAGCCGCACGAAGTCCGGCATCCGTGCCGCATCGTTGCTGCGCACCACGCGCAGGCCGCGCTTGTCGGCGGTGTTGATGCGCGAGCGGTGCCCACTGTTCAGCCCCTTGCGCAGCGTCTCCTCGTCAGTGTCGATGCGCAGTACGAGGGTGTGCTCGTACTGCCGCGGCTTCACGCGCCGCGCGCCTGTCGCGAGGACGTCGCTGGCGGCGACGCCACCCGGCTCGAAACGCACGAATGCGCAGCGCAGCCTGTGGGCACGATGTCGCGCCGATGCCACTGCTGGTGCCAGCGCCGCAGCGCTGCGCAACGAGGGGCCGAACGGGATGTAGAGGTAACGAAAGGGTCCCACCTGGCGCACCACGCCGAGCCAGCACCAGTCCCGGTGCGCGCCGACAACCACGCGGTTGCCGAGGCGCTCCTGCACGCGTGCCCAGCGGCTGCTCTGCAGGAAGTGACCTCCCAGCGCGATCACGCCCTCGTCCCAGCCCTCCGGGATCCACGCCGTGGTCACGGCGCGCAGGGTAGCGCATGCGTCGCGCAGCAACGGGAAAAGGTCCCGGGCGCAGTGCCCGGGACCTTCAGGTCAATCGGTGTGCGGAGCGACGTTCACTCCGCGGGCGGTGAGCTCGCGGCGGCAGCCTCGGCCTTCTCCGGCTTGTCCTTGCGCTCGCGCTTCTCCTTGCTCTTGGGCATGAGGTTCATCTTCACCTCACCATCGGTGAGGTCGACGATGACAGTGTCACCGGGGCCGTGCTTGAGTCGCAGGAGCTCTTCGGAGAGCGGGTCCTCGATGACCCGCTGGATCACGCGACGCAGCGGACGGGCGCCGTACACCTTGTCGAACCCCTCTTCGACGATCTTGTCCTTCGCCGCGTCGGTGACGTTGAAGTTGAGCTCCTGGGCGGCCAGGTGCACGGCAACCTTGGCGAGCATGAGGTCGACGATGTTGCGCATCTGCGGCTGATCGAGACGATGGAACACCACCACGGCGTCGACGCGGTTGAGGAACTCCGGGCGGAACGCCCGCTTCAGCTCCTCCATGATCTGGTCACGCATCTTGCCGTGCTCGGACGACGAGGTTCGCTCATCGGGCACCGACGGCTGGAACCCCATCGACATGTTGGCCTTGAGGTTGGAGATGCCGATGTTGCTGGTCATGATCACGATGCAGTTGGAGAAGTTGACCGCCTTGCCCTTGGCGTCGGACAAACGTCCATCCTCAAGGATCTGCAACAGCATGTTGAAGACCTCGGGGTGCGCCTTCTCGATCTCATCGAAGAGCACCACGCTGTACGGGCGGCGGCGCACCGCCTCGGTGAGCTGGCCACCGTCGTCGTAGCCGACGTACCCGGGTGGCGAACCGACCAGCCGGGCTGTGGAGTGCCGCTCCATGAACTCGCTCATGTCGAGGCGGATGATCGCGTCCTCGTTGTCGAACAGGAAGGACGCCAGCGAGCGCGCCAACTCGGTCTTGCCGACACCTGTTGGGCCGAGGAACATGAAGGAGCCGATCGGGCGCTTGGCGTCCTTGAGACCGGCACGCGCGCGCCGGACGGCCTGCGAGATCACCTTGACGGCGTCGTCCTGACCGATCAGCCGCTTGTGGATCTCATCCTCCATGCGCAGCAGCCGCGAGGTCTCCTCCTCCACCAGGCGTGATACAGGCACACCCGTCCACGAGCTGATGATCTCGGCGATGTGCTCCTCGGTGACCTCAGGCACGGTGGCGCCGAGCTCGTCACGCCAGGTCATCTCGAGGGAGACGTACTTCTCCTTGAGCTTCTTCTCCTTGTCGCGGAAGCTCGCGGCGGTCTCGTAGTCCTGACCCGCGATCGCCTCCTCCTTCTGCGCCTGGAGCTGACGGATCTCCTTCTGCATCTCGCGGAGGTTGTCCGGGGTGGTGGTGAGCTTCATGCGTACCCGAGCGCTCGCCTCGTCGATGAGGTCGATCGCCTTGTCCGGCAAGGAACGATCGGTGACGTAGCGCACGCTCAGCTCGGCCGCGGCCTTGAGCGCCTCATCAGTGATCTCCACGCGGTGATGCTTGTCGTAGAGAGGCCGGATCCCGTGCAGGATTTCGATGGTCTCCTGCAGGCTGGGCTCGTCGACGAACACTGGTTGGAAGCGCCGCTCCAGCGCGGCGTCCTTCTCGATGTACTTGCGGTACTCGTTGAGCGTGGTGGCGCCGATGCACTGGATCTCGCCGCG
>JALZAG010000136.1 GCA_030948445.1 Candidatus Dormiibacterota bacterium | reverse complement strand
GCGCGGGGGATGGCGGCGGATCGTCGGTGCTGGCGCTCCTGTTGCTGGCGGCGGGGTCCGTGGCACTGGCCGGCGCCGCGCTTCGAGGACCACGTCGCTCCGCCCCATGACCGTGAGCGCTCCTCTGCCGATTCGCGTCCTGGTGCGGCTGGCCGCTGTAGCACCGGTGCTGGCATCGTTGACCGTCGTCGGTGCAGCAACCAGGCTGGGACCGTCCGTCAGCGGGTGCGCCCAAGCGTCGGCGGCGCACCACGCTGCGCTCATCGTGGATCACAGTGCCGGCTCCGGCAATGGGCTTGGCCCCGTGATCACGGTGTGCGTGGCGTTCAGCGAGGACTTGATCACCGGCGACACGCTCCTGGCTCGCAGCGGCGTGCAGTACGCCACCGGCGACTCAGGTCAGGCCGTGTGTCAGATTGACTCGGAGCCGACCTCGTACAAGCCTCAATGCCTGTCCGCGGGCAGCCCCTACTGGGCGATGTACGTCAGCCGCGGCGGTGGGTCCTGGACGTACTCGAACCTCGGTTTCTCAGCGCAGACATTCCGCGACGGCGACGCCGAAGGGTTCCGGTTCGAGGGCCAGAGCGATAAGAACATTCCGTCCTCTCCCAGCGGGGTGTGCCCGGTGGCAAGCCACGTCACCCCGGCGTCGACGAGGTCCGCGACACCGGTCCCACCCACAACAGGCAGCGTGACAAGCCCTCCAGCGCCCGCATCCAGTGCGTCGGCGCGCAGCCCGCTGAGCCCACCCTCCGGCGTGGCAGCGTCCTCGTCACCGAGCAGCAGTGCCACGGCCCGCCCGGCGGCGTCGATCGTTAGCACAAACCGAGCGACACCGCTGCGCACGGACCGCGGCGGGGCCTGGGTGGCTGGCGCGGTGGCGGGCCTACTGCTGATGGGGCTGGTGGCGCAGGTGGCGCGCCGGCGCCGTCAAACGCCTCAGCGTCCACCGCCGTGATCAATGCACGTGCGCTGGCCGCCTGGTCCGCGGCTGCGCTGGAGGTGGTTCTGACCAGCACCAACCCCGTGTACCGGGGGCTCGTTCTGCTGGTGGCGCTCAACGTGCTGCTCGGGCTGCGACGGCGAGATGCCGCACTCCGACCGCTGTTCGTCGCCGTGGGGGTCGCGTCCGCCCTGGCGGTCCTCTTCAACGTCCTGCTGAGTCACACCGGTGCGCACACCATCCTCACCGTTCCCGACCAGGTTCCCGGGATTGGTGGAACGATCACCACTGAGTCGGTGATCTATGGCGTCGACGTCGCGCTCGGGCTGGCTGCGGCGGTGCTCGCGGTGGGCCCGTTGAGTCGCGTCATCCACCCGCACGACCTGATCGATGCCTTTCCGGGCCCGCTGCAGCGCACCGCTGCACTGACCGGCGCCGCCATCAACCTGGTGCCCGCGGTGGCGCGGAACGCTGTGGCGATCAGTGAGGCGCAGCGCATGCGTGGGAGTGGCGGCACACGCCTGCGCGACTGGCACGCGGTGGCCGCGCCGATCGTCCTTTCAGCATTGGACGACTCGATGCAGCTCGCCGAAGCGATGGAGGCGCGCGCGTTCGGCTCCGGACCCCGGACCCGGTACGCGACGATGCGCCTTGACATGCCGTCTCTGGCAGTCATCCTCGGCTCGGTCGGCGCGATCGTCCTGACCCTCGTGGCGCGCGCCACCGGTTCGCTGCCCGACTGGTACCCATTTCCCGTCGCCACGCTTCCCGACATCGCCGTGTTGCCGGCGTTGGCCTGCGCACTGCTCACCCTCCCCCTCCTGGCATGGCGCCGCTCGTAGACATCTCCGGGTTGCGTTACAGCTACCCGGAGGTGGCCACGCCGGCGCTCGACGACGTGACGCTGGCACTCGAGGGTGGGCTATGCGTGGTGGCGGGACCGTCGGGCGGCGGTAAGTCCACGCTGCTGCGGCTCCTCAACGGGCTGGTGCCGCACCTCTACGGCGGTCGCATCGGCGGGCGCGCCTTCGTCGACGGCCGCGACATCCTCCGGACCCCGACCCGACGGCTGGCGACGTCGACGGGATACGTGTTCCAGGACGCAGAGCGTCAGGCCGTCCACACCACCGTCGAACGAGACGTCGCCTTCGGCCTGGAGAACATCGGTCTGCCGACCCGGCTGATGCGCGAGCGCGTGGACAACATGCTCCACCGACTTGACCTTCACACCCTGCGAACACGTGCGATCGCCACCTTGAGCGGTGGCGAACGGCAGCGTGTTGCCGTCGCCGGCGCGCTGGTCTTGGAACCGCGCCTGTTGGTGCTCGACGAGCCATTCGCACAGCTCGACACGGCTGCCGCCCAGGTGCTGCTCGAGCTCTGCCTGCAGCTGCGCGACGGCGGCACCACCGTGGTGGTCAGTGAACATCGCCTCGACGACCTCCTCCCCTGCGCCGATTCGCTGCTCACCGTTGACGGCGGTCGCCTCGGCGGGCCCGCGGAGCCGGCGAAGCTGGCCGCGGAGCTCCACAGTGCGCCGCAGGTGGTGCGGCTGTCGCAGGCGATGCGCTGGTCCCCGCCTCTTCTCTCCACCGATTCGCTGCCAGTCCAGGCAAGCCCCGCGATGCCGCCACAGACCGCGACGCCCGGGGCGCGCACCGCATGGAGGCTGAGCGCTGTGGCCGCTGGCCACGGCGACCTGCTGCATGACGTCGACGCGCAAGCCGGCGCCGGCGAGGTGGTGGCGCTCATGGGTCGCAACGGGTCCGGCAAGACCACGCTTCTGCGGGTCATCGCGGGCCTGGTGTCGCCGCGCTCGGGCTCAGTGTGGCGTGCTCACGGCCGGGTCGCCTACCTGCCCCAGAACCCCGCTGCCCTCCTCCACCGACCGACCGTCGCTGACGAGATTGCCTGGACCCTGCGGGGCGAGCGCTCCGACGACGGAGCAGCCGTGAGGGCGCTGCTCCAGGTGCTCGGCGTCGAGGCGATCGCCGGCTGCGATCCGCGCGACCTCAGCAGCGGTCAGCGCCAGCGTGCTGCTGTGGCAGCCATCCTTTGCGGGTCGCCCAGCATCGCGCTGCTCGACGAGCCCACTCGCGGCATGGACGGGACCGCCCGCGATGGACTGGTGGCCGCCATCAGGAGCGCTGCGGCGCGGGGGGCGTCGGTGGTGGTCGCGACCCACGACAGCGAGCTGGCCGCGAGCGTCGCCGACCGCGTTCTGATCATCGCCGAGGGTCAGCTTTCCGATCGCGGCTCGCCCGCCACCGCGCTCAGCGGCCAACACGACCACGCCACCCAGCTTGGCCGGCTCTTCCCATCACCGGGCCCGGTGACAGTCCTGGGGGTGGCAGCAGCGCTCGCCCGCGGCCGAGCGCCGGTGGAGACTGCCCCATGAGGCTGATGCTGGTCAGCGTCGCTGGGATCGCACTCTTCCTCTGGCCATTCACCGGCCTCGGCGCGCCGGGGACTGCGGCCGCGGCTGCGGTGAGCATCGGGTGCCTCGTTGCGCTGATGGCGGTCGAGACCATGAGCCGCCGCCTCGACACCCGAGGCTTGGCACTGCTCGCAGCCATCGCCGCGGTCGACTCCGCGCTGCGACTTGCCCTGGTCAGCGGGGTCGGTGGGTTCTCCCCCATCTTCCTGCTCATCCTGTGCGCGGGGTACGCGATGGGCGCGGAGTTCGGTTTCCTCTGCGGCGCCACGACGCTGCTGGTGTCCGCGCTGGTCACCGCCGGCGTGGGCCCGTGGTTGCCGTACGAGATGATCGCCGCGGGGTGGGTCGGTGCCGCCGCCGGACTCGCCGGCTCAAGGCGGCGCGGACACGCACCGCACCGCCGTGACGTCGTCATGCTCGCGGCGGTCGGCGTGGTCAGCGGCTTCGCGTATGGCGCGGTGATGGACGTCTGGGACTGGAGCTTCTTTCGCGGGGCGGCCGACTTTGGATACGTCCCCGGGCTGTCCCTGGGGATCGCTGCCACCCGTTTCGCACACTTCTACGCAGCCACCTCGCTGGTGTACGACGCATTTCGGGCTGTCGGGAACGCGGTGCTCGTGGCAGTCCTGGCCCTGCCGGTCCTCGGCGCCCTGGGGCGTCTGCGTCGCCGACACACCGTCATCATCGAGGACGCCGTCGACGCCGCGGCCTGAATCACATGTTGCCTGTGGTCACCGCACGCAGTCCGAACAACGCGGTAGCGGCCACGCCCGCAAGCAGGTACAACACTTCAGCCTCCGGCCTGACACGCCGGGCCAGAAGCTCGGCCGCGGGAACTGGGATCACCGTCGCGGCTCCGTAGAAGAAATGAATGGCCTCGGTGGGCCGGTGCCCGGCGATCACCAGGACAATGCCAATCAGCGCCTCGACGGCCGCAGCGGCAGCGCACAGGCGCACGAAGACACGGACTGTGGGGATGTACGCGGGCCGGAATCGAGCGAGCAGCACGAGGGCCACGCCCACCACGGCGACAAGGATTACCGCCACCCCAAAGCGCCCGTGCAGACTCACGGCATCACCACCAACAGGCCGGAGCCGCCGAGCACGCGGGGGCAGCGCGCCTGCGCGGCGGTGACGTCATCGCCCGACCATTCCGGCAGCAGGAGCGCCAGGTGGCGGCGAAGCTGAGCGCGAAGCGACGGTGGGTCATCCGGCAGCGCCGTCTCCGGTGGCTCACCGTCGCCGATCGAGCCGAACTGGGCGTCACTGGCGGTTGCCACGGCGTCGATCAGCAGCCACACGTCGTCGTCGACCGTGTCGACCAGCTCCTCCCACGGAGGCAGCTCAAGGCTGAGCTCATCGGCGCCGTCACGTCCGTGTCGGGCCTCGAGGAAGAGCGATTGTTCGCGCCAGCGGAGCTCCTGCGAGTGCACCAGCGGGACGCCGCGGCGATCGCCGAGCGCGCGCGCCACCCCGATGCGTTCGACATCAAAGGCGCCGAGCGCGGTGAGCACTCGAGTCAGTGGCCACGGTCCCCCATCGTCGACCGGGCGCAACACGAACGACACCACCGTCTGACCCGCGCTCGTCAACTGCACGCTCTCGCGGCGCGCGGCGCGGTTGCGCGCGCTCATGCCGGTGGTGTCGCCGGAGGCGTGCACACCTCCGCATGCAGCGCACCCGCGAGCGGCGGGAGTGCGCCGCCGACAGGGACACTGAGCACGAAGTCTCCGAGTCGGCCCCATACCAGCGTGGTGGGCAGGTTCACCGGCGGGTAGATGAGGATGGCCACACCCGAATGACCGGGGTCGAGGTGGAGGCTGCAGCTGTCCCCCGGTTTGGAGTCGGCAACCACCGCGAGCGGATAGGTGGGGTGGTAGAAGTGGCGCAGCGAGCCGGTTGCTGTCCCCGACGGTGCGTAGTCGCTGGCCATCTGCAAGTCGGCCATCTGAGGATCGGAACTCACCTTGCCATCGTTGCGCAAGCGCAGCGCCACCAGCGTGAAGTCGCCGAGGCCGTGTAGCTGCGCCCACGATGACGACGCGCTGCCAAGGGTCCCGGCCACCGCGTCGACGTTGTGGCGCGTGACGAGCATGACCTCGAGGTGGTCCAGGTTCCGGTAGATCCCGCCATCGGGACTGGTCGACACGGTGGTGGTGGCGAGGGCGACAGGAGTTCCGGAGGCATGCAGGCCGAGAGCGGAGGCATCGAGACCCGTGGAGGTCGAACCGCAGCCGCCGACAGCGGCAGTGCTCAGCACCACGGCGAGGAGACGACGCACCCGTCGCGCGCGGTCAATCACGTTCGAGGACGCGACGACTCAACGCGGCCAGCACGCCGGTGGCAACCAGCGCCGCCGCCAACGCCGCGACGATGTCGATGCCGGCGGAGTACGTGGCGGTGCCGCCGAGCGCTCCGATGAACGCGGAGTGGAGGTGGCTGAAGGGATCAACTGCCGCCGCGACGCCCCGCCAGCCGGTGGCCGGCACCCCGGTGAACAGTCCGCCGAGGTACAGCAACGGGGCGAGGAGCACCACCACGTCGAGCAACACCTCGGCTGCACTGGCCGCGGCCAGAGTGATCAGGCAGCCCAACACGTTGGTGACCAGCAGCGTGGCGGCGAGCACGATGAGCAGCACGACGAACTCTGCGGGGCCGCCACCGCCGGTCAGCAGGACAGCGAACGCCACGGGGAGCAGTTGGACCACGTCCACGGCGGTCGCGGCCAGTACCCAGCCACCGAGCAGGCGAGGCCTCGAGCCTGGCGTTGCTGCCAATCGTGTCAGAAAGCCGGACTCCCTTGCACGGCTGACACTCACCGCCGTGCCGACGGCTCCCACCATCGCGACGAGCACCGTCAGGAGCATCCCCGCCCAGAAGGTTGGGGCGTGGCCGACGACGAGGACGATGGCGAGTGCCAGCGGGAGCCCGGCCTTGATGGCGAGGGCTCGACGCCTGCTGAGGACGATGGCGAGCTCTCTTTCGGCGACGGTGCTCGGCATCAGCCGCGCTCGTCGCGGGATGGTCCTGAGTGCGCCGGCGTCGCCGATCACGGCCGCTCCTCGAGCGCGCGCCCGGTCAGGTCTCGAAAGCAGTCGCTGAGGTCGGGACGTCGCAGGCGCACCTCACGCAGCCGTCCCCCGGGGGCGTCGGCGGCAGCCACGAGGGCTGCGACGGTGCGGTCACCCGTGAAGCGCACCCGCACCGCCGATCCGGCGTGGGACGTCACCTCGACGACGCCGACGAGCGAACGCAGCCCGGCGAGGTCGGGGTCGCCGTCGACGACGAGCTCGGCGACGCGGCCCTGGGGCAGATCCGCGAGTAGGTCACCCGGCGATGCGCAGCGCACCAGCGAGCCCTCGTCGATGAACACGACCCGGTCGGCGACGGACTCGACAAAGCGCGGGTCATTGCTGGCAAGGATCGTCGTCCGCCCGGCGGCGGCTCGCTCGGCGATCAGCTGCTCCAGCCCGGCGCTCCCCTCCGGGTCGAGTCCGGCCGTGGGTTCGTCGAGCACAGCGAGGGCCGGTTCGTGCACCAGGGCTGCGGCCAGCGCCAGGCGCCGCCTCATGCCGTACGAGTAGGTGCCCACCCGATCGTCCGCCGCAGCGGTCAGGGTGAGCCGCCGCAGGACGCTCTCGGTACGTAGTGCCACCTCACCAGCATCCGGAACCCATTGGGCACACCAAAAGTGGGTGGCCTGCCGCCCGGTGAGACCGGCGTCCTCGAGGGCGCCGTCAAGCGCAAGACCGAGGCGGGCGCGCGCCGAGCCGGCATCGCCGCCCCACCACTGCACTGTGCCGCGCTGCGCCCGGGCAACGGTGGCCAGGACGCGCAGCAGCGTCGTCTTGCCGCAGCCGTTCGGACCCATCAACGCCACCGCCTCGCCGGCGAACACATCGAGGTCGATGGGACCCACCCCGCGCCCACTGCGAAACCGATGCACAACGGAGCGCGCCGCCAGCGTCAGGTCACGCTCGGCAGCCCACACCGCGGGGGCCAGCGAGGCTGGCGCCAAGGTGCTCATCGCACCGCGGCGGCGAGGAGGGTCGCCACCTTGGCGGCGACCGCGGTTGGTTTGAAGGGCTTGAGGATCACGCCCGCTGCACCCGCACGCACCGCGCGGCCACCGTCGGCGGCGGCACGGCTCTCCAGCATGGCAAACCAGCCGGCATGTGGCCGGACTCCCGCGGAGGCGAGCTCCAGCATCGCGTCGATGCCGTCCCCGTCAAGCGTGGAGTCGACCAGGGCAATGTCGGCCGAGGCCAGCGCGACACGCAGCCCGTCGATGGTGGCGGCTCGCGAGATCGCGTATCCCTCGCGGGTCAGCTTCTCGGCCAGGATGCGACTGATCATCGGCTCGTCCTCGACGATGAGCACGCTGGCGCTCATGCGGTTCCAGCCAGGCCCGGGTAGAGCCGCGGCCACCCGGAGTCGTCGAGGTCGGCGACCGCGCACAGCGGGCCGGCGAGACCGGCGTCCTCGAGCATCTCGAGCGCGTGGCGGGGGTTGATCACGCGACTCGCCACCAGCGCGTTGCCATCGATGTCGAGCGTCCAACCCTGCCTCTGCAGGCCCCCCGCGATGGATGCGACGAGGTCGAGGCGCTGCCGAAGCCGCGCGGAGAGCGCCCCCAACGCGGCGGGGACTGTGGTCGCGCCGGCGCTAGCATCGATGCCCTCGTCCTGGGCCTCCTCGAGCCCATACAGGTCGCGCATCCACTGCGGCCACGGTGGCTCGATCGCGCTGCGGAGCTCGTCGTGGGCCGACTCGAAGATGGGAATGCGCAGTGCCAGGGCGCCGACGGGAATCCTCACGGTTCGAGCGTCGGTATTGGTTTGGACGGGGCGGTATTGGTGATCTGCTGGTGGATGGTGATCTCGCCGCTGACGAGGTACGGCTGCCGCGAGTGTTCGCGGATCACGCCCATCACCATCATCATGATGCTGACTGCGACACCGATGGCCAGGGCCGCTCGTTGTGCGCCACGACCGCTGCCGCCCGGTTTGATCAGGCCGCGCGACAGGGCCGAAAGGTAGCTGGTGACGGACCACAGCCCGAACAGCACCATGGCGATGAGCGCGGCGGCCTTGAAAGGAATGAAGTTCCCGATCGGGTTGAGCAGACCGCCATCCCACCAGGCTCGGTTGCCGGCGGCGCTGATGGCGGCGTTGTACGTCGGCGCGAACCAGGCAGGCTGAGCGGCGAACAACGTTGCCAGGATCAGCACCACGGCCAGCATCAGTTGCCGGCGCGCGTGCGGGGCGCCAGAGTGCAGCATCCTCCGCCAGAAGTACACCGCGCCGAGGCTGAAGATGGTTCCCAGCAGGAAGATCTGCATCAGGAACACGTTGGAGAGGTCGCCGAACATCATCGTGTACCACGCCGAGTTGGCATGGAGCTGGACCTCCTTCGCGTAGGAATACCCCACCCAGGGCTGCAGGAGCGTGAGGGCCACCGCCCAGACCACGCCCCACTGGGTCACCCACTCCCAATGCAGGACCTCCTTGCGGCGCTCCTCCCAGTCGAGATGACCGGCTGCCATCGCGCCGATGGACCGCAGCGGCTGCATCGCCTGCGGCGCATCCGGCGACGGCACTCGGCTGTGCCGCGTCAGACGCAGGTAGTTGAAACCTCCCACGAAGGCGGTGACCGCCCCCGCCCAGGCGATGTTGCCGATGGTGCGATGCAGCGTCAGCGGCAGCGCGGTGGGGTTGAGCACCTGGTTGAGGAGGCTGACATCTCCGCCGTTGGGGGTCAGCATGAAGGACGCCACGACGTCGATGAGGAACATCTGCCACCAGAGCGAGATGTTCAGCAGCACCATCATTGCCAGGCGGGCACGCCGATGCGCTGCCAATCGGTCCCAGTTGGCGTACAGCGTGTACAGGAGCACGATCTCGGTGAGGAACATCGCTGCTTCGAACACCAGCACCCAGAATGTGATCTGCTGCAGAGCCGTCCAGAAGATCGCCCACAACCCGACAAGGACGAAGATCAGGAAGAAGATGGCGGTGGCCGACCCGAAGCCGAAGATGTAGACCTGCGACTTCACCATCATGTGAGCCACCCGCCCCTGGCGCTGGTCGCCCCGCGCCATTGAGATGGCCTCGGACACGGTGGCGAGCGTGGACGAACCCGTCAGGTAGGCAGCGATCTGGATGTGCACCAGGGCCACCACTGCGACGACCAGCCCGTTGGTGAATACGGTGCCACTCACCGGCGACAGCGAAGCGAGCAGGATGCGGGTGTTCACAGGTTGTACAGGCGGTTGATTCCGAGGATGGCGAAGAAGATCACGGTGAAAGCCATGAACAGCGCCGGCACGATCACCTCGGGCCGGCGCAGCGGACGGCGCTCCGGGGAACGGTCGATGAAGGGCAGCAGGACCATCAGGGCCGCTCCCAACCCCACGACGCCAAAGACCGCGATGGCGATCAGCGGGTTGGTGGGAGCCACCACCAGGAACTGGTCGAGCGGCAGGAAGAACCACTCCGGGGTTGGCACGTAGCTGAGCGTCGCCGGGTTGGCGGCGCCGTCGAGTGGAGCGCCGGAGAGCAACCCCATGACGAAGATCACCGCGATCAACCCGGTGCTGAGGGCGACGTCCTTGAAGAGCTGGTTCGGGAAGAAGGGCACCGTCTCGCGAGGCGCCGCGTAACGCCGCGAGATGCGCTTGGTGGGGTACGGGGGCTCCGCACGGCGGATGCGCTCACCGATCTGCTTCTCCTCGTCCTCACCGGGGTCGGTGTCGTAGTTGATCCAGGCGCCGAACTCTCCGTGCCGACGGAGCAGGTAGAGGTGTGCCCCGATGAGGCTGAACATGAGGAATGGCAGCACCCAGACGTGGATGGCAAACGTGCGCGTCAGCGTGATCGGGCCCACGAAATCACCACCGCGCCAGAGCGTCCGTATGCCGTCGCCGATGACCGGAATGTAGTGGGGGATGTTGGTCACTACCACCGTCGTCCAGTAGGCCGCCTCGTCCCACGGCAGCATCGCGCCGGTGATCGCCAGCCCCAGCACCAGGAAGAACAGGAGTGCACCGGTCACCCAGTTCAGCTCGCGAGGGCGCTTGTAGCTGGCCGACAGAAACGTCCGGAGCATGTGCAGCCCGATCACGAAGATCAGGGTGTACGAACCCCAGAGGTGCAGACCGCGCACCCAGGCGCCGAACGCATCACTGCTGCGCAGGTAGTCGAGGCTGGTGAAAGCGTCGTTGACGGAAGGTACGTAATCGAGCAGCAGGAAAATGCCGCTGAACAGCTGCAGCAGAATGAGGGCGAGGGTGGCGCTGCCCAGCGCGTATGCCCAGCCACCCTTCTTGGGGACGGCCTCGTACAGGCCCTTGTGGAGCAGCTCGGTGAACCCGGTGCGATCCTCGAACCACTCCATGCCTGCGCGCATACGCGTCTTGAGTGGGCGGGTGACCCACCGGCTGACGATCATCGGCGGCGCCCCGAGTCGCCCATCAGATCGACTCGTCCAGCTTGTTCTCGATCTCCAGCACGGTGCGCCCCTGTGGGTCTTTGCTGAGGCGGTGGATCCATTGCGCCAGCGGCTGCGGTGGCGGTCCGCCGACGTTCTTGCCGTCGATGTCGTAGAGGCCCCCGTGGCACGGACAGAGGAAGTTGTTCAGCGTGGGGCTCCAGTGCACGTCGCACTGCATGTGCGTGCAGATGTTGCTCAGCGCCTTGACCTCGCCGTCCGCCTTCTTGACCACGTACACCACCCGCTTGACAGGAGGGGTCGAGTATCCGGTGCCCACCGGCACGTCGGCGAACAGCGCGGTCGGTTGGTCGACCGGCACGTTGTCGATGGGGCCGACGCGCACCCACGAGGTCTGTTGCTTGGTGAAGAGCGGGCTCAGCAGGAAGCCGACAGCGGGGACGCTCAGCATCACCCCCACCAGGCCCATCCCCAACCCGGTGCCGCGGATCAGCAGGTCGCGGCGCGAGAGCTGCTTCACGACCCTGTGCCCTGCGCGGCCAGCAGGCCGCCGATCATGACCGCGTACATGCCGATGAAGGCCAGGAACGCGACGGTGATCGCACCGGCGAGTGCCGCGGCGGGGCCGTGGTCGCCGCTGCGCCAGAGGCGGCGGGCGCCCAGGAGCGAGTACACGACGCCGAGCACGATCAACAGGAGGATCGCTGAGAGGAGCAACGAGAAGTACCAGGCAGCCTGGAACTGCGCGGCTCTGGCGAGGATCGCGTGAGTCATGGGTAGAGGCTCTGGGTGGGCTGATAGGGCTGGTGAGCGTCGACCTGGCGCAACTCGCCGTACACCGCGTAATCGCCTCGCGCGTGCTCCTTGATGTAGCCCATCAACAGGGAGGTGGCCACCGCGACCGTCCCCACCGCGAGCACCGCGTTGCGCCCGATGCGCGACACGGTGCCGGTGACCCGCAGCGAGTCGTCCTGGCGCACCCGGCGCCCCCGCAGCCTGGAGAGCGTGTGCGCCGCCGTGACGACCGTGGCGGCGCCCAGTCCCCAGTACCGAAGTGCGTTGAGGTTGTCGCCGAGAACCGCGCTGGGCAGCGCCGCGAGGGTCATGCCCGCCACTGAGATGGCAATGGCCGCCCGGCTCAGCAGCGACCACTCGCGCGGGCCTCCGTCCTCGCTGGCAAGCGCGATGTTGCCACCGATGAACATCGCCCCAACCAGGCACTCCTGGGCGACCATGAACGCCGCGGTGCCGCCGCTCAGCAGGTTGCTGAAGTAGCCAGGCTCGCTCTGCTTGATGACCTCGACGAGAAGGAATCCCACCACGGGCATGAGCAGACCGGTGAGCAGGCCGATGCGCAGGTTCACCCGCGCCGCCCACGATTGAAACGCGCGCTCCGGGGCATCCCCGCGCCCGCCGCGGAGTTTCACCGCCGCATACGCGGCGCAGAAGAGTGCTGTCCAGCTGATGT
This sequence comes from Candidatus Dormiibacterota bacterium, assembly GCA_030948445.1. The sequence continues at coordinate 1,524 of JALZAG010000136.1, read as the reverse complement.
TGCCGATCAAGCGATGGATCAGCAGGGGCCAGTACACCGGGTTGAACGCCGGCTCGGTGAGGCCTGCGTTGACTGGGTTGATCAGGTATGCGTCGATGCCGACGATGAGCACCATGAAGAGCGTCTGCAGCGCGAACACTGCCGTGCCCAGCGTGGCATGCCGCCGCGGATCCATCGAGCCGAAGCTGTTGCGGTACCACACGAGCAGCGGTGTCAGAAGGAAAAACAGCCCGAAGGCGGCGGCGACGAGCCAGATGAACTTGTTGACCAGCTGGCCGAACTCGTTCGCCCACAGGCCGGTGATCAGCACCACAGCGAACACGGCGAAGGTGGCGCCGAGGCTGAAGATCAGGTAATACGCGTTGGCGAGGCTGCGTGCGTACCGAGCGGTGCGCTCGTCACCGGTGCGGACGTGGTGCCACTCGGCAGCCACCGCCAGAGTGATTGCCCCGAGACTGAACTCCGCGATGAGAATGTGAACCAGAAAGACGATCCCGACCGATGCGTTGTTCCCGATGCCAGGGAAGTCAGGCGTCGTGACCTGGAGGCCGAGCACGTCAGCTCTCCGGCGCTGCCGCGGTGACACGCCTGCCGAGGTCGTCGATGACCGGGGCGGTGATCTCGTTCAGACCACCACCAGTGTGCGCCGTCGCGGCGTGGGTGTCCGCCCCGCGGTGCACGGGACACCCGACCGCGCTCTCCGCCGGCTCCGCTCCAACGGGGCACGTCGCGTCGCTGGCTGCCGCGGTTTGCTGCATGCGGGCCCGCGCCTCTGCGATCCCGGCTTCGACGTGCAACAGGCCGACCTGGGGCGCCCCGAGCGCGATGGCGAGCCGTTCGATCTGCTCGGTGGCGAGGTTGCGCAGGAATCCCGCGGGAATACGCTCGATGCGATCGTCCGCCTCGTCAGTCCACGGCAGCCTGCGGCGCTGATCCACGGCGGGGCCAGTGTGACCCTCGACCCCGAGCGGCGCACGGTGGGGACCGGCAGTGCTGTCGAGCGCTTCGAGCTCGGGCGTGACGAACGGTTCGGCCACCTCCGCGGTGATTGCCGGCAGCCGCCGTGTGCGTGCGTGCTTCTCCACGATCGCCTTGACCCGCCGGCGCAGGTAACCGGCGGGCAGTTGCTGCAGCAGGCGCCTGGCCTCCACCGTCCAGCCGAGCTTGGCGCCATCGAACGCCACCCGCGCTGCGTCCCCCTCGCCCGCAGCGGCGGCCCGGAGAGCGTCGCTGTCGAGCCGCTCGAATCCGTCAGCGCCGCCGCCGCAGACGGGACACCGCTGCGGTGTCTCGCTGCGCGCCGCGTACCCGCAGGTGGCACACACCGCTCGCGCGTCCTCGAGGGCGGGCTCTGCGAGCATGGCCTCCTCTGCGGTCCGCACAGCCGCCGCTGTCTGGGCGATCTTGCGCTGGACGCGCGCGAAGGGCATCAGCTCATCGAGAGCGATGGCGACATCACCGGATGAGACGACGCTGTGCCCCCGCTCCATCGCCCAGCGCAACACCGCGGTGCGAGCCAAACCA
>JALZAG010000133.1 GCA_030948445.1 Candidatus Dormiibacterota bacterium | reverse complement strand
GATCATCGGCGCGCCCTTCGATGGAGGCACGAGTCACCGGCCGGGATGTCGCTTCGGCCCGATGGCGATGCGCGTGTCCGACTACCTCGCTGCGGACGGGAGGCGCCCTCACCTCGCGCTGGGCATCGATCCGCTCGTCGAGCTGGGCGTGGTCGACGTTGGCGACGTGCTGATGCCATCAGGGGAGATCGCGTCGTCGCTCGAGCGGCTGGAGCAGGCGGTGGAGCTGGTGGCGCGCAGCGGCGCCGTCCCGGTCGTGCTCGGGGGCGACCACACCGTCGCGTTGCCTGACATCACCGGAGTCGCTCGCGCTGTTGGCTGGGGGCGCGCGTCGGTGATCCACTTCGACGCCCACGCCGATACCGGCGACACCCAGTTCGGTTCGCTCATCGGCCATGGCACGCCGATGCGACGCCTCATCGAATCTGGTGCGGTTCGCGGTGACCGGTTCCTCCAGGTCGGCCTGCGCGGCTACTGGCCGGGACCGGAGACCTTGGAATGGATGGCGTCGCAGGGGATGCGCAGCTTCGAGATGACCGAGGTCGTGCGCCGCGGGCTGGACGAGTGCCTCTCCGAGGCGATGGGGCTCGCGCTGGATGACTGCGACGCCGTCTTTCTCTCCGTCGACGTCGACGTGGTCGATCCCGGGATGGCCCCCGGTACTGGTACTCCTGAACCGGGTGGTCTCACCAGCAGACAGCTGCTCGACGCGGTACGACGCATCTCGATGGAGGTACCGCTGGCGGGCGTAGACGTCGTGGAGGTCTCCCCGCCATACGATTCCGCGGAGATCACCGCGTACCTCGGCAATCGGATCGTCCTCGAGGCGCTGTCCGGCATCGCCTGGCGGGGTCGCCGCACTGGCGGAGCGCCCGTGCGCCAGCCCGACGATCCATTGCTGAAGAGGTGAGAGCTGGGGAAGCGCGGGTCTGCCTGCGTCAGCATCCGCGAGCGGTTCAGATTCCACATCCACATCACTCACCGACACCTGCACGAAGGAGTTGATCGATGGCACAGCCCGTGGTGCACTTCGAAATCATCGGGAGCAATCCGGAGGAGCTCCGCGGCTACTACGGTGAACTGTTCGGATGGGAGTTCGACACACCGTCGCCGGTGGCGCCGGAGGTATCGGAACCGCAGAGCTATGGGTTCCTGGACCTCATCAGCTCCGAAGACGGCACCGGCATCCGCGGTGGTGTCGGCGGTGGACCCGGTTATCGGAGCCACGCTGTCTTCTATGTTGGGGTTCCGAAGGTCGAGGCTGCGCTGCAGCAAGCCGAACAACTCGGGGGTACCAGGGTCATGGGACCAGCCCGTGCCCCAAGCGGGCTTGTCGTCGGCCACTTCACAGACCCCGAAGGCAACCTGGTGGGCGTCGCCGGCGTCGCATGAGGGCGTGACGCCTCAGGCGACCATTGCAACGCGCTACCCGGCGAGGACGCTGGGACGGTTCGCGCGCAGCAGCTCGCGCGTCGCGGTGGCGATGCCCTCGGCGTCGAGACCGAGCTTGTGCAGCAACAGCGGCTGGGCACCGTGTTCGATGAAGCTGTCCGGCAGCCCGAGTCGTCGGACGGGGACAGTGACGCCGGCCTGCGCCAGGGCCTCGAGCACGGCGTCGCCGAAGCCGCCGATGGCCGTGCCATCCTCGATGGTGAGAACCGCGCGATGTCGGGCGGCGAGACCAGGAATGCCGGTGTCGAGTGGCTTGACGAACCGAGCGTCCACCACCGTGCAGCTGATGCCCTCACCGTGCAGGCTCTCGGCGGCCTCGACGGCAGCGCCGACCATCTTGCCGACAGCGAGCAGCGCGACGTCAGCGCCCTCGCGGACCACTGACATCCGGCCGATCTCGAGCGGCTCCAGGGGCGCTGAGCCTGCAGCGGGTGCACTGCCGCGCGGGTACCTGATCGCGAAGGGCCCGTCGTGCGCGAGGGCTGTGGCAAAGAGACGGCGCAGGTCGTCCGGGGAGCTCGGCGCGCTCACCACCATCCCCGGGATGAGTCGCAGGTAGGCGAGGTCGAGCATGCCGTGGTGCGAAGCACCGTCGTCACCGGTGATCCCGGCGCGGTCGAGCACGAATGCGACTGGCAGCCGGTGCAGCGCAACGTCGCATGCGATCTGGTCGAAGGCGCGCTGCAGGAATGTGGAGTAGATGCACACGATCGGCCGCATCCCCTGCATCGCCAGGCCGGCGGCGAAGGTCACCGCGTGCTGCTCGGCGATGCCGACGTCGAAGAAGCGCTGCGGGAAGCGCTCCGCGAAGCGCAGCAGACCGGTGGACGAGGCCATCGCCGCGGTGATGGCAACGATGCGCTTGTCTGCCTCTGCCGCCTCGAGCAGGGCTTCGCCGAACACGTCCGTCCAGGCGGCCGGCTTGCTCGAGAAGGTGCCGCTGCTGGCATCGAAGCTCGACACGCCGTGGAACTTGTCGACCTCGTCGCCAACCGCCGGCGCGTACCCGTGACCCTTGTCGGTGACGACGTGGATCACCACCGGCCCGTGGAACGCCGAGGCATCGCGCATCGCCTTCTCGAGGGCGCGGATGTCGTGGCCGTCGATGGGGCCGCCGTACTTGAGGCCAAGCGTCTCGAAGATGGAGATCGGGCTCACCAGCTGCTTGAGCGAATCCTTCATGCGTTTGGCGGCGCCGTACGCGGATTCGCCCACCACGGGCAGCTGGCGCAGCGTCTGACCGGCGGCACCCTTGGCGCGCTCGTACTTTGGTGAGAGGCGCAACTGTCCGAGGTTCTCGGCAATGCCGCCCACTGTGGGTGCGTAGGAGCGGCCGTTGTCATTGAGGATGATGATCATCTCGGGCTGGCGCTGACCGATGTTGTTGAGCGCCTCATACGCCATCCCGCCGGTCAGCGCACCATCACCGATGACACACACCACCTTGCCGCCCTCGCCGCGCAGCTCGCGCGCTGTCGCCAGCGCGAGTGCATAGCTCAGCCCGGTCGAGGCGTGCGAGTTCTCGACGATGTCGTGCTCGGATTCGCTGCGCGACGGGTAGCCGCTCATCCCGCCGTGTTGACGCAGCGTGTCGAAGCGGTCGGCGCGCCCGGTGAGCATCTTGTGCACGTAGGCCTGGTGCCCGGTGTCGAAGACGATGCGGTCGCGGGGCGAGTCGAAGACCCTGTGCATGGCGACCGTGAGCTCGACGACGCCGAGGTTGGGGCCCAGGTGCCCCCCAGTACGAGCCACCGCGGCCACCAGCAGCTCACGGATCTCCGTGCAGAGGCGATCCAGGTCAGCGGTGCCCAGCGCCCGCAGGTCCTCCGGCCCGGATATCTCCTCGAGAAGCATCGAACCAGTCTAGCAACGGCCGCTCCGCCAGCCCCATTTCGTCTTCCGCTGACGGTGTTGGCGGCGCATCATTGCGCGCATGGAAGTGGACCCACGCCAGGCCCTCCTCGCCTGCGCGGGCGACCCGCGCGGAGACATCGCCGAGGCGGCGCTCTGGCTGGCGGCGGAAGACTGCGCTGAGGTCGACGTTGACGGCGCGCTCCACGTTATCGACGACCTGGCAGCCGACCTCAGCGATCGGCTCGCCGGCGCGCGCGGGCACGAGGCGGTGAGCGTGACCCACGCCCTGCTGCGCGAGCGTGTCGGGCTGCGACGGTCCGGCGGCGGCGATCCGCGTGCGCACTACCTCCACTTCGTCCTGCAGCGCGGGGCGGGGATTCCCATCAGCTGCGCGGTGTTGTGGATGGCCGTGGGTCGCCGGGCGGGCCTGACCGTCGAGGGCATCGGGC
>JALZAG010000101.1 GCA_030948445.1 Candidatus Dormiibacterota bacterium | reverse complement strand
CCAGTCCCGATTGGCGATTCGCAGCGAGATCGGGGATCCGAGGGTGAGGCCACCGCGAACCCCGGCGGTGATGTCCGCTGTGTCGCTCTCGATCTGCTGGCGCTTGCCGCGGCCATGGCCGCCCTGGCGGCGCCGCAGGTCGGGCTCGAGGTCGCGGGTGGCGTCCAGTTCGAGCCCGGCGGGGACACCATCGATGATCACGGTCAGCCCTGGACCATGCGATTCACCGGCGGTGAGAAACCTCAACACCCGGCGATTCTAGGAGCGGGCGCCGACAGCGCCGGTCCTGGGCCGCCTCAGAGTCCCCGGAACAGCATCAGGCTGGCCCCGATGCACAGGAACGGCCCGTACGGAATCGGGTCCTTGAGGCTGCGGATGCGCAGCACCAGGAGCAGCAGGGCCACGGCGCCGCCGAGGAAGATCGCGTAGATCACGGCGTATACGGCGCCAATGTGGTTGAGATCGAGGCCCAGGCCACAGATGGCCCCGACGAGCGCACCCAGCTTGGCGTCCCCGAGACCGATGCCACCTCGAGAGACCACGTTCTGGACGACGAAGAACAGGCCGATGGCGATCAGCCCGCCAAACGCCCGCCAGAGGTCGAGCCCTGGCGAGATGCTGGAGAGCGCGAGTGCGGCCACGATCGCTGGATAGGTGACCCGGTTGAGGATCAGCCGGTGCTTGAGGTCAAAGCTGACGATCTGCACAAAGACCGCCAGCCAGACGAGGTGGATGACCAGGTCCTTGCCGAAGGGCTCGTGGGCTGCGAAGGCAGCGAACCCGACGGCGCCCATGATTGGACAGAGGACACGTTCGAGCCAGGTCCACCCGTAACGCTCAACCGGCCACGGCTCATCCGGGGGCGGCTCGTCACCTCGCTCAGCCGCCGCGATCCGCGCCGCAGCAACGTCGTGCTCATAGGTCTCGCGATCCTCGCGGTCCTCCTCCTGGAGCCGCTCGACCCTCTCAAGGAGAACGCAGAGCCACCCGGCGGCGAGCCCGACCACCGCCCCTACGGGAGCGGCGATCGCGGCTGCGGCCGCGCTCATGCGCCGAGATCCTCCCGCAGCGCGCCGCGGGCAGCGTCATAGGGAGGGCTCTCGTCGCCGGTCCAGCACCGGAAGCTGAGCATTCCCTGGTGGAGGAGCATGTCGACGCCGTCGCAGCTGCGCAGCCCCGCTTCCGCCGCGGCCGCCACGAGGTCGACGGGGCGGGGGCGGTAACGCACGTCGGCGACCGTACACGACGCCTGCAGGTGAGCGGGAGTGAACGGCAAGGCGGCCATCCCTGCAGAGGTGGCGTTGACGACGATGTCTGCTGTGGCAACCATGCTTTCGAGGTAATCCTCGTCCCATAACCCGACGGCGACGTCATCACCGACGGCAGCGGTTGCCAGCCTGTCGATGAGCGCGCGCGCGGCGTTGATCCGCCGCGCCACCAGCGTGGTGCGTTCCACCGGGACGCGACTCAATGCGAGCACCACCGCTGCGGCGACGCCGCCGGCCCCGACGACCAGCGCGCGGGCGCCGGCGACCGGCCACAGTCCCTGCCCGCCCAGCGCCATCTCGAAGCCGGCCGCGTCTGTGTTGTCACCGAGCAGTCGACCGGATTCGGTCACGGTGATGGTGTTGACCGCGCCGGTGAAATCCGCATCACCGCGAAGCTCGTCGCAGGCTGCGGCCAGGGCCAGCTTGTATGGCGCGGTGACGTTGGCGCCCCGCCACCGTCCATTCCGTAGGTCATGCAGCACACCCGGGAGCTGGGCGGGCGACACGCTGACGAGCTCGTAGGTCCCACTGCGTCCGCTCGCACGCAGCGCAGCCTCCTGCATTGCCCGGCTGGGCGATGAGGCGATGCCGTCTCCGATCAGGCAGAGAGGGAACGACTCCATCTCAACACGGTTTGCCGAGGTACTGGTTGATCTGGCGCTCGTGCTCCTGCAGGGTGACGCTGTAGTGGTTGTGGCCGCTGCAGTCAGAGATGAAGAACAGGTAGGGCGTCGTCGCCGGATGCGCGGCGGCCGCGATGTTGCTCGCGCCCGGGTTGGAGATTGGCGTGGGCGGCAGCCCGGCGTGGATGTACGTGTTGTACGGCGTGTCCGTGACCAGCTGTTTCGCCGTCGGGCTGCCGCCGGCGGCGCCGACGCCATAGGTGACGGTGGAGTCGAGCTGGAGGAGCTGGCCGTTGGCGAGCCGGTTGTTGATGACCCCGGCGACCAACGGGCGATCAGCGCCGAACTTGGCCTCGCTCTCGCAGAGCGAGGCCACCGTCAGCGCCGCGTACAGCTGCTGCGGCGAGAGGCCGGTGAGTAGCGGCATGGCCTTCTTCGCGAAGTCCCCCAGCTGCATCTGCACCAGGTCGTGCGCCGTTGCGTTCTGCGGGACGTCGTAGGTGTCAGGAAACAGGAAGCCCTCCAACGAGACTCCGGCCGGTCGTCCGGCGAGGAAGGGCTCGTCGAACGTCCCGCCGCGCACCTCGGCAAGGTACTGGTCGGCGGTGATGCCAAGTCCCGCAGCGCCGACTTTGGTCGCCATCTGAGCGGCGGTCAGGCCCTCGGCGAGGAGGAGATGGCGCGTGGCAACGTGCGGTGCGCTTTCGAGCCGTTGCACGATGTAGCTCGCGCTCATCGCGTCGTCGAGAACGAAGTCACCGGCCACCAGCCGGGACCCGAGGCCCTGGAGCTTGGCGAACCAGCCGAACCAGAATGAGCTGCGGATCAGGCCGTGGGCAGCGAGGTCCTTGACCAGTGGGTCGAGCTGCTCGCCGGAGTGGACGGTGATCGTCACCGGAGCCGAGGCGGTGCTCGCCGGTGGGTCGAGCTGGCCGCGTGCATACAGCAGGGTGCCACCCGCGAGCACCGCGAGCAGGACGACGACGGCGATGATCGCGAAGATCACGCCGGTGCGTCCGTGCTGAGCGCTTCTCACCGTCGCAGGATTGCATTGGCGCGCGAATCCAGCCAGCTCTGCAGAAGCAGCGCGGCGGCCACCGCGTCAACCGAACGGCGCCGTTGCGCCCGGCGCTGACCGGCTGCGATCAGGCTGCGCTCGGCGGCGACTGTGGTGAATCGCTCGTCCCACATCTCCACCGGGAGGCCTGTGCGCTTGTGCAGCTGGTCGGCGACGGCCCGGGCGTCGGCCGCGGAGTCGCCCTCGGACCCGTCCAGGCGGCGTGGCAGCCCGACGACGATGCACGCGGGCAGGCGCTCGTCCACGACCTCCTTGACCTCGCGCCACAGGCGCGCGGCCGGCTGACGGGGCACCGTGCGCAGTGGGGTTGCCAGCACGCCGGTCTCGTCGCTGCCGGCGAGGCCCACGCGAACGGTGCCGACATCGACGGCCAGGGCTGGGGTGGTCATGTGCTCGTGGTCTCGTCGATCTCGATCCGACCGGAGAAGAACGGCAGCCAGAACAGCGGGATCGGCGACTGCGAGACCACCACGTTCTTCACATGGTTGAGGCGGTGCTCGATGATGTTCTTTGCGTCACCGGGGCTGTGGCCGGTCAGCTGGCCCTTGAGGCCGTTGAGATCGATCGTCGGGCGCGAGAAGCTGGTGCATTGCACGCTGAGCACCACCGTGCCGTCGTCGGCAGCCTGGGTCACCGCGGTCTTGGTGCAGTTGATCGCGTCACTGGCAAGGGTGTCGCCCTGGGCCACCTGTTGCTGCAGGTCGGCCTTGACGATGGCCGAGACGTCGCTCGGGTTGTAGGTCGCGGCCTTGCCATGACAGGCCACGGTGATCTGGGTCGTCGCGAACACCGCGTTGGCTGCGGGCAGCGCGGGGGTCGGCGCACAGGCCACCGTCACCCCATTGCCCCCCGGGTCCTTGGCCAGGGTCTTGCCGGCGGCCTTGCTTTGTAGGTCCGCGGTCACTTGGGCGGTGAGAGTCTGCTGGCTCGAGGTCACTTGCGCAGTCCACCCGCTCACGTCCGACTGGCTGGCGATGGTGTTGGTCTTGGCGTCGGCTCCGCCGGTGGCGGGCGCCGGGTTCGTCTCGGTGAGGTCACTCGCCGCGCAACCGGGGAAGAATGGCGGCCTTGCCGCCGACGGACAGGGATTCTGCGGCCACTTCGTGATGGTGTTCGCCGCGACGTTGCCCTTGGCCTCGGGCGTGCCGTCCTGCACGGGGACCGAGTTGTTGGGCGTCGTCCCCGACGGACAGTTCTGCGGGGTGGTGCCGCTCGGGCCGATGCACACCTGCGTGTCCTGGGTGGCGTAGAACCGGATCGGAGGGTTGTCCTGCGTGTCGAACTCCGTGCCCTTCGGCACAGTGAACTGCGCGCCCTGGGGAAGGTCCGTGCTGAACACGATGGTGGCTGTCGCAGCCGCCGCCGGCACGTCCTGCTTGCCGGTGGGGGTTGCGGTGAACTGAGTGGACTGGTCGCTGGTGACCACCGAGGTGACCAGGTGGTCAGGCTGGCTTGCGTTGGTGGGGTCCGGGCTGCCCTGGATGGTGGGGTTCGCGGTCAGCGGAGTCCCCGTCAGGGCGATGGTGATCTTTGCGGAGGGCGCCACCACGACCAGCAGGAGGATGCCGAGGATCACCAGGGCCGCGGCCACGAAGTAGAGCGGTCGCCGGCGTCCCGGCACCGGGGTGCGTGCCCCTGATTCCGTTGTGCCGGCGGCGATACCGGGGCGGGGCGGCGGTGGCGGCGCCGGGGGCGCCAGGCCACCGGCGACCGCGGCGGAGGCGGCCAGCTCGGTGGGCCCGTCATCGCTGTGGGCTCGCACCGTCTGAATCCCGCGCTCGAAGGCGGGGACCGAGGCATAGGTGGGCAGGCCACCCACACGAGACAGCTCCTGGATGTGGGGGTCCCCGCTGATCACCGACACCGTCTTGCCCGCACGCGTTCCCAGCTGACGAAGCAGGCGGACGTTCAACGGGGTCTGCATGCCGGTGGTCCCGGCATCGAGGACCAGGGCGACGTCCGTGTCACGGGCGTTGCGGACCTTGTCGACGAGGTCGACGATCTCGTCGCTGCGCTCGGTGTAGATGACCTGGGGCACGGCTACACCTTCATGGTCTTGAGGACCCGCCGCATCAGACCACCCAACGGCTGGTCTGCCTCGTCCTCGAGTGAGATGGCGTGGTGGGCGAGGCCCATCGGCGTGACGTCCTGGCTGCCGACGAGCAGGCCGGTGCTGTCGAAGACGCGCGAAACGTCCTCGGGGCCGAGCACGCGTACCGACGGGGCATGGGGCATGGGCAGGCTGTCGGCCCAGTCGACGCTGCTGAGCTGCTCGGCCACCTCGGGGAGGGCAGCCCCCCCGCCGGCGAGGCAGATGGTGGTCGGCAGCGCCTCGCCGCCGGCGAGCTCCTCGAGCGTGAGCGCCACTCCCTGAGCGAGCACCTCCGCCGTGGGGGTGAGCGCCTGGCGGGCAAGCGCGCGCTGCTCGGGGGCCAGCCGGCCGTCGCCGTGGGAGAGCTTGTAGCGCTCGGCCTCCCCCATCGAGATCTGCAGCTCCCCCGCCAGTCGCTTGGTAAAGGACCGGCCGCCAAGCGCGAACATGCGCGTGGCCTCGATGCCGCCGTTGCGGACCAACGCCACGTCGGTGGTCCCGCCGCCGACGTCGATGAAGATGGCGCCGCGCGCCTCGATGTCCTCAGTGTTGCACCCTCGTGCCAGTGCGTACGGTTCGGCGACCGTGGCGACCACCTCCAGGTCGAGCTCCTGCGCGATGGTCTGGAGCGCACCGATGTGGTGCAGAGGGGCGAAGGTGTTGAAGACGGTAATGTCCACAACGTTGCCTTGGAAGTCGACAGGGTTGTTGACCGCGTAGCCATCGATGCGCACCGCGGTGATGGTGCTATGGACGAGCTTGACATTGACCTCGGCGACGCCCAGCTCGTGCGACATCTGACGCACCGCCTCTTTGAGCGCTCGCCGCTGCACCGCTTGCAGCGCGACGGCCAGGTCCGCCTGGGTGATGCGTGCCTGCGGTTGCGGGCGCGGCATGGTCATGGTCGTGCTGAAGCCGCGCACCTGCTCGCCGGCGATGCCCATGACTGCCTGGCCCGGGACCACCTCGCACATGTCCTCAGCCTCGGTGAGCGCGCGGTCACAGTTGTCGATCACCGACTGGATGTCGGCGACAGCGCCTCCCTGCATGTCGGTGAGCTGCTGGCGGATGCGGGAAGCGCCGATGACGATGCCCTTGTCGTCCTCGCGCTTGATGACCAGCGCCTTGACGAACTCGGTGCCGATGTCGAGCACGGTGTAGTGGGTGTTGAACTCAGCACGCCGGCGCAACAGGGAGAACTTGCGCTTGCTCATCGGCCCGCGCCCGCCCGGCGAGTCACCATCTCGCGAATCAGGCCCAGCGCCTGGTCCCGTCGAGCCGGATCCTTGACCGCGCCCTGCGCAAACTCTGGCCCGCCACCGCCGCGGCCACCCATGGTCTCGGCCGCGGCTCGGACCAGGTCGCCCGCGCGAAGGCCGGCTCGCTGCGCCGTGGGGCCGAGCTTCACCGCGAACGCGGCCCTCCCGAGGACGACCGCGATGCCGTCGCCGCCGAGCTGTTCGGCGAACAGGCGATCGGTCACGTCGACGACGCGCGCGGAGTCGAGCTCCCCATCGACAAGCAACGACGCGCAGCGCAGTCCATCGACATCCTCGACTGTTGCGGCGCCGGTTGCCGGTCCACCCGA
>JALZAG010000092.1 GCA_030948445.1 Candidatus Dormiibacterota bacterium | reverse complement strand
CGCCTCCAGGGGACGCTCTGGTACTACCACGTCGCCGCCGGGCACTTCGTCTTCGACACTGGTTACCGGCAGATGTCGCCCGCCACGGTGCAGCAGGTGCCGCTTGAGGAGTGACCCTCCTCGGGCTGTCGCCGTCGTCGACACCAGCACCCTCGGGGTCGCGACCAGGGTGCGACCATTTCTCCGGCACGCCAGGCTCCCTGTCCTGCTGGTCGCCGCCTCACTGCCACTGATCACCTCGTCCGAGCACGTCGCGAGCGTTGGGCGAACCGCGGCAACCTACGGCGTGCTCGCCCTCGGCTACGCGGTGGTGTTCGGGTTGTGCGGCCAGTTCACCATGGCTCACGCTGCGCTGTACGGGGTGGGCGCCTACGCGGTGGCCATCCTCTGCACGGTCGCGAATGTCGATCCCTGGGCCGCGCTCCCCGCGGCGGTCGCCCTGGCCACGGTTGCGGGCGCGGTGGTCGGGCTCTGCGCGCTCCGGGTCGGCGGGGACCTCCTCGCCGTGGTGACCCTGGCCATCGGTCAGCTCGTCCAGCTGGTCATGCTCGACTGGACGTCGATCACAGGAGGCAACGGAGGAATCGTGGACATCCCGGCGCTGCACCTGGCGGGTACCCCGATCGTCGACGAGCGGGGCCTCTACGTGGTCGCCGTCGTCGCCCTGGTGGGCTGTGTCCTGGTGGTCGACCGGCTCAAGGGGTCCCGAGTGGGTCTGGCGATGGAGGCGGTGCGTGACGACGCCATCCTGGCGAGCAGCGCCGGGGCGCGACCCGGCACGTACAAGGTGGTGGCCTTCGCAGTCTCGGGGTCCTTCGCCGGTGTCGCGGGTTGGCTGGAGGCGACAGCCATCGGCGCAGTGAGCCCGCCCACATTCGACGTGGTGCTGTCCGTGTTGATTGCCGTCATGGTGCTGCTCGCGGGCAGAGGCCGCGTCTACGCCGTGATCGCCGCAGCGGCGTTCATCGCGGTCCTGCAGGATCTGCTCAGCAGCTGGCCCACGGTGGAAACCGCCTGCGTGGGCGTCGCCATAGTCCTCATCGTGTTGTATCGGAGCGGTGCGCTGCGGCGGCGCTGGACACCGCTCCCGGTCGGGGTGCCGGCGTGAGCAGCCTGCTGGCGGTGGGCCTGCGGCACGCGTTCGGTGGCGTTCGCGCTCTCGACGGCGTCAACCTCACGGTCGCCGGCGGCGAGGTGGTCGGCATCGTCGGTCCCAACGGCTGCGGGAAGACCACAGCGCTGGACGCCATCAGCGGTGTGGTGCGCGTGCAGGCGGGGCGGGTCGAGCTCGATGGCCGCGATGTCACCGGCGCAGTCCCCACCGCGATGGCGCGTCAAGGGGTCGCCCGGACCTTTCAGACCACCCGTCTGCTCGAGCCGCTCGACGCCTTGACCAACGTGCTTCTCGGACTTCACGCCGGCGGGAGCTGGCGTCGTGGCCCACGTCGTCACCGCGCGCTTGACATGCTCGATCGGGTGGGCATCCCCGAACTCGCACACCGGCGCGTCGGTGAGCTCTCCCACGGGCAACGACGCAGAGTGGAGCTGGCCCGCGCGCTGGTCGGACGGCCATCGATGCTGATCCTCGACGAGCCCACCGCGGGTCTCTTCCCCGTGCATGCCCGTGAGGTCCTCCACCTGCTGCGCGACATCGCGGATCGGGGCTGCGCGATTCTCATGGTCGAGCACGACATGGGCGTGGTGTCGGCGGTCTGTGATCGCGTGGTCCTGATGGGCGCTGGTCGGGTGCTCGACGCTGGCCCCACGGCGACAGTGCTGGCCGGCCGTGCTGCCGCCGTCACCAGGGCCGACGTCGGTGCTGACAGGCTGGTGGAGGCCTCGGCATGACCGCGCGGTTGCGCGTCAGCGGGATGTGGTCGCGACGCGGCAGCGAGACGGTCCTGCGCAATCTCAGTCTGACGCTCGATGCGGGCGAGCTGGTCCTCGTCACAGGGACCAACGGTTCGGGCAAGAGCACGCTCCTCGAATCGATTGCGGGAGTGATCCGGCCAGCCGCTGGCGAGGTTTGGCTCGACGGTGTGCGCATCGACGGACGGAGCGCCGATCAGATTGCCAGGTGTGGGGTCAGCCTCGTCCACCAACAGCGCCGACTCTTCTCCAGCCTCACCGTCCACGAGAACATCGCGCTCGCCGACTTCGCGGGTGGTCGACGCGGCCCACTCGACGCTGTCGACGGGATGCTCGATCGCCTCGGCATCGCGCGGCTCGCGAACACCACGGCCGGACTGCTGAGCGGTGGTGAGCAGCGTTTGGTTGCGGTGGCCCGCGCGCTGCGCAGCAGACCGAGTGTGCTGCTGCTCGACGAGCCCCTGGCCGCGCTCGCCGACGACCTTCGTGACCATCTGCTCGCGGAGTTGAAGGCGGTCGCCGGCAGCGGCGCCGCGGTCCTCGTCGTTGAACATGACTGCGAGCGAGTGCGCCCGTATGCCGACCACGAGCTGATGTTGCGGATGGGCGACCTCGTGAGCCTGTCCCCGGCGGCTGCGACGCTGTGATCGGTGTCGGCGCCGACGCGCAATCGCTCCGAGAACTGGTCGCGGCGCAGGTACGACAGTACGGGGCCCAGGACCTGCTCGTCACTGAGAGCGGTGTGCTCACGTACGCCGAGCTCGATCGCATGGCGAACGCGGCCGCGCACATGCTGTTGGACCGCGGCATCCGCGAGGGCAGCGTGGTGATGACTCGCTGCCAGAACGGCGCGGCGATCGCGGCGACGTGGTTGGCCTGCATCAAGCTGGGCGCGGTCTTCCTGCCACTGAACGCGTTGCTCAGTGGCAGACCGCTGCTCAGCGTCATGGCCGCCGTCCGGGGCAGCCTCCTGGTGTGCGATGCCGAGCTTCTGCCCGCGGTCGAAGCGATTCGCAGTGAGCTGCCCGAGCTTGTCCACGTCATTGTGGCCGGATGCGCCGACCCCAACGGCTTCGAGACCGTGCTGACCAGATGCAGCACGGAGACTCCCGAGCCACCGCCGGACGATCCTGGCGCGCCTGCCAAGCTGATGTTCACATCCGGGACCACGGGCGAGCCCAAGGGCGTCATCTGGAGCCGGAATGCGGAGGCCGTCCACGCGCTGTGCTACGGGACGGAGCTGGTGCGCATTCGTGAAGGGGAGACCGCCTACTCGTGCCTGCCGCTCTTCCACGCGACCTGCCAGGGAACCCTGCTGGGAACCATCGTGTGCGGTGGGCGCATCGTGGTCGATCGCCGCTTTGATCCATTCACCTTCTGGGCGCGCACGCGGCAGGTGGACGCGGTCTTCTTCCCGTACGTCGGCACCATCATCAGTGTGTTGGCGTCGCGCCCTCCGCGCGCCGATGATGCGGAGAACCCAGTGCGACGCGCGATGGGAAGCGCCGCGCCCGCAGACCGATGGCGCCAGTTCGAGCAACGCTTCGGGCTCGAGCTCGAGGACGTGTGGGGTCAGACCGAGACGGCATCGTGCTGGACGCGTCCGCTGCCGGGCCAGGCACGCCACGGCACGGTGGGGCGCCCGACGGTGAGGTGGGAGTCACGCCTGGTCGACACCGGCGGCCGCCAGGTGCCGGTCGGTCAGACGGGCGAACTGCTGATGCGGGCCCGCGAACCGCACGTGATGTTCGAGGGATACCACGGCGACGTCCCCGGGGCGGCATTCGACGTCGATGGCTGGTACCACACGGGCGACCTCCTCAGCGAGACCGACAGCGGCG
>JALZAG010000074.1 GCA_030948445.1 Candidatus Dormiibacterota bacterium | reverse complement strand
CCGTGGATCCGCACGCGGCCACCGTGGCTGCCACGCCGCCTGCGCAGGTGAGGCGAACACGAACGGTACCGAGCACCCCTACAGGCTGCCACATCGGCGGACGCCGCACTCCCGCGTCAACAGCGGTCAGCCCGCGCAGGGGGCGAGCGTGGCGATGAGATGGCTCGTCGAGTCGGCCACGGCAACCCGGCCGTCGGGGAGCAGCGCCAGCCCCTGCAGGGAGTGGCCCCCGGTGACCAGCACGCGGTCGGCGCCGGTCGCCGGGTCGATGGCCACCACCTTGTTGGTGGAGAGCGAGGTGGCGTACAGCAGCGAGCCCACCACGATGATGTCGTCGAGCTGGGTGAGGTCGCTGCCACCGACAGCCGTCGCCGGGCCGCCATTCGGCGGGACGCGCAGCAGCCCCCGGTCTGCCTCCACCGCCACCCAGATGGCCCCGTCCGGGCCGACCACGGCCGCGACATCGCGGCCCAACCCGGTCGCCAGGGTGCGCAGCGCGCTGCCGTCGGCGTTGGCGGTGAGCAGCGTGCCATGCGGGCTGTCGGGGATGAGCAGGCGTCCGCTGGTGCTGTCGATGCCGATCCCGTCAATGCCGTCCGCGGTGCCCCGTGTCGGCAGCGTCAGCACCGCTGCGCGCGTCGTGGCCGGCGGACTGAAGACCACCAGCCGGTTGGTTCTCTGTTCTGCGAGGACGATGCGCCCACCGGCTACGACCATCCCCTCGGGCGCCTCAGCATCCGCGATGCTCGTCAGCCGGTGGCCGTTGGCGGCGAGGAGTTCGATGTGTCCGCTGTCCGGGTCGCTCACCCACAACGTCCCATCGGTCATGGCGAGCAGGTCGTCGGGGCTGATGTCGGTGCGCGCCAGCACGGCGAGCGACGCGAGCGGTTGCGCCGATGGGCAGGCGAGCAGGCTGCGCGGCGGGGGGGATGGCGACGCGCTCGCCGATGCTGCCGCGCTGGCCGACGAGTGCATTGGTGACGGCGTCGCGGTCGTGGATGCACCCTGGCACGCGGTCAGCAGCAGTCCTGCCAAGCCTGCAATCACTGTGTAGCGTCGTGCCGTTGTCATGCCGTGCTGATTCCTCTGACGCGCAGCGTCGCGTGGGACGCGCGGTGTTGCGTTGCTAGCATGACCTCGATGGCCGAGAAAACCACCGCGGCGAACGCCGATCCCAGCGGTGAGTTCAGCCGCGATCAGCGCTACATCACCACGCGGATCACCACCGACGGCCGCGACGGGTACCCCGTCGAGCCCGGCCGCTACCGGCTCGTCGCCAGCCGTGCCTGCCCCTGGGCGAGTCGTTCAGTGATCGTGCGCCGCCTGCTGGGACTCGAAGCGGTGCTGTCGATGGGCCTCGCCGGACCAACCCACGACTCGCGCAGCTGGACCTTCGATCTCGACCCCGGCGGCCGCGACCCGGTGCTCGGCATTGAACGCCTCCGCGACGCGTACTTCAAGCGCTTTCCCGGTTACGACCGCGGCATCATCGTGCCGGCGATTGTCGACATCGGCAGCGGCGAGGTTGTCACCAACGACCTCCACCAGATCACGCTCGACCTCGAAACCCAGTGGACCCAGCACTTTCGCCCCGGCGCCCCCGACCTCTACCCAGAACCACTGCGCGACGAGATGGACAAGCTGATGGGCGTCATCTTCGGCGACGTCAACAACGGCGTGTACCGATGCGGCTTTGCGGGCAGCCAGGGCGCCTACGAGAAGGCGTTTCAGCGGCTCTTCCACCGGCTCGACTGGCTGTCCGAGCGCCTCACCAATCGGCGCTACCTGATGGGCGACACCATCACCGAGGCAGACGTCCGTCTTTTCGTCACCCTGGTTCGCTTCGATCCCGTCTACCACGGCCTCTTCAAGTGCAATCGGCAGAAGCTCACGGAGATGGACGTGATCTGGGCGTACGCCCGCGACCTGTTTCAAACGCCGGGCTTCGGAGATACTGTCGACTTCGACCATATCAAGCGCCACTACTACCTGGTCAATGAGGACCTCAACCCCGGCGGGATCATCCCGGCCGGCCCGGACCTCAGGTCGTGGCTGACCGACCACGGTCGCGCGGCGCTGGGGGGCCGTCCCTTCGGTGACGGCGCCGCCCCGCCGCCACCCCGAACCGAGGAGCGCGTCCCCGCGGAGCACAGCCCTCTCGCGGCGTAGGCGGCGCCGGCCGTCACGCACCTACACAAGTCTGTGTATACTGGCACGGCTGGGTGGAGACGCGGCGCCGCGGCGTTGCGTGTACGAGGTGCGCTGCCATGCGTCTGCTGTCCGCGCGAGTGCTCATCCCGCTGGCTGTCGTGGTGGTCACCTGGGGAGGTGTCCAC
>JALZAG010000060.1 GCA_030948445.1 Candidatus Dormiibacterota bacterium | reverse complement strand
GAGCACCTGGGAAGGCTCACAGACAACCTGCTCTGCATCGCGCAACTCGAGTCCGGTGAGATCCGGCTGCGGCCCACGACAGTGGATTTCAGCACGGTGTTGCGCCAGGTGATCTCGCGCTTCGTCGCGATCGCCGACCGCGGCCGCTTCCTGGTGCACATCGACGAGAACCTCGGCTTCCTGCATGTCGATGAGGAACGACTGGCACTGGTGCTCGCGTGCCTCATCGACAATGCGCTGAAGTTTGCCCCGGACAACGAGCCGGTAGAGATCACCGCGGTACGTGTGGTCAACAAGGCACACGTTGAGGTGCGCGACAACGGTCGGCGCATCCCAGACACCGAGGTTGAGCGCGTCTTCGCATCCTTCTACCAGGTGGAGAACCCACTGCTCCGTCAACGAGGCGGCTTCGGGGTTGGCCTCTACCTGGCCCGCCAGCTGGTGGAGCGCATGGGCGGGCAGATCTGGCTGGACAACAAGAGCGTCCGCGGAAACTCCTTCTTCATCGCCGTCCCTCTCGAGGAACCGGCCTCGTGATGACAACGCAGCCGGTCACGCTCGTTCCGGGGCCGTGAAAGTCCGCAACACTCGGGTAACCGCTTCCGATCTGCGGACGCTTGCGTGCTACGTTGCCGGCGTCGATCCGCCCTTGCGAGGTTCCGCGCCTACATGAATTCCTTGACCGAGTCCATCCCGGGTCAGGCGTACTCGGCAGGACGACCGTCCAGTGCTGAAGCGACAGTGCTGGTGATTGACGACGACCCCTCGATGCACGACATCCTCGCTGTGCTGGGTCACCAGCATGGATTCGGCATCCAGTTCGCAGAGGACGGCACCGACGGTGTGCGCCTCGCTGAGCAGAACGATGTCGACCTCATCGTCCTCGACCTCAACCTGCCTGGGTTGACCGGATTCGATGTCTGCCGTCGCATCCGTTCGGCGGGGATCGAGATCCCCATCGTGATGGTCTCGGCGAGCTCCGACCCAGTGGACGTCGTCGTCGGCCTGGAGATCGGCGCCGACGACTACGTCGTCAAGCCATTCGAGATCCGCGAGCTCGCCGCCCGCATCAACGCCAAGCTCCGCCGTCAGCGCACCAGCCAAACGCAGGTGCGCCCGGGCCGCCTGAAGTTCCCCGGCCTGATCGTCGACGTCGGGCGCCACGAGGTGCTGCGCGATGGCCAGGCCGTGACGCTCACACCTACTGAGTTCGACCTCCTCGCGTTGCTCTCCGCATCGCCGGGGCGGGTGATCTCACGCACAGAGATGATTCAGAAAGTGTGGGGACAAGGCGCTGACCTCGACCTGCGCAGTGTCGACGCGCACGTCTACCGCCTGCGTCGCAAGATCGAGCCCGACGGCCCGCGACCAACCTACATCCACGCGGTCCCGGGGATCGGCTACCGCTTCGAGCGGCGCGGCTTGACCGACCGCCTGTCGCGCGCCCACGACGACGGCGAGTCCCCTCTCGACGAGGCAGCGGCGCAGTAACCGCGGGGTTCCCCGCGGATGGGCCGCCGCGGTCAGGCAGCGACGGGCTGCCGCGAGGGGCGCCGGCGCCGGCGCGGACGATCCTGGCCGAGCAGGACCCACTGGCCTCGCTCGTTGAGTCCCGCCGGGCGTACGTCGACGATCTGGCTCGCGACCAGCGAGAGCGGGCGGCCCTGGGGCAGGACGAAGTCGAGGCACGAGGTCGCCTCCCCGTCCCAGCGGCGCCGTTCGGTGACACCTTCAAACACCACCAGGCTGCGGCTCACGCGCCGCGATTGCGCACCGCCGACCACGTACGCCACGCGGTACATCTCGGTTGGCTTGAGGCCGAAGCGATCGAGCACGCTTCGATCCCGGACGAGGCGTCCCCGTCGCATCTGCGCCACCCCCGGAGCCGAGATGACGGTTGCCGCGCTTGGTGCGTTCATGTCAGGAATCTTGGCCGCGCTGAGTCGTCCGTTCGTCGGATGAGGCGGTCACACAGGGGTAACGGGATCGAGCACAGACGCCGACCTCGCGGCCCCGCGGAGGGGACCAGCTCGGCCGTTTCGGCGAGAAGCGGCCGCAGCGGGCGGGGCACCTGTGTCAAACCGTCGTTGCGGCGCCACTTTTCGGTGACGCGCGCGCGATGACCCCAGTGCGACGGACCCCGAGACTCATGCACATGGCAACTCCCTCTCACATCACCATGCTGCGCGAGATCTCGGCCGCGGGCGACCGCGAGCGCACCGGCGCACTCGACGTCGAATGGGAAGGCGCGCACGTCACGTTGTTCTTCATGTTCGGTCACCCCAGCCACGTGGTGTTCGAGACCGCCGACGGCCGAAACCTCGTGGGCGAGCCCGCCCTGGACGCATTCGTCGCCGAGCTGCCGACCGAATTTCGAGTTGCGCCATGGCGCCGGGCCATGGTTACCGATGACACGCTGCACTGCACCGCGGAGGACCTGATGGGACTGTTCCAACGACGCAACGACGCCGTTGATTCCAACGGACACGTAGACGAACCGCCGGCTCCGGCCGTCGTTCCGGCGGAGGCATTCCCGCCCGCCGCGGACTTGCCCCCCGTCCCACCTGCGCCACCCGCGACCACCGAGCAGCCACCGTTCGGGCTGACCGACTTCCCGCTGCTGCCCCTGGCAACCACCCTGTGGACCGACGCGGCCGCCAATGTCATCAACCTTGAGGCCGCGCTGCCCCGCCTTCCCGACTCGCTCATCGCGCTCGCCGGGCCAACCTGCCAGGGGGCGGCGCTGATCGTTGGCGGGCGTGTCACCGACGCGGTGTGGGTCAACACGGCCGGCGGCTGCCTCGGCGATGAGGCTGCCCACGCACTGATGAACTCTCTCGAAGGCAGCCTGACCGCCTACCGGCTGGACGATCCGCGGATCATGGGCGCCCTACCCATGTTGTGGCGGGCCCCCAGGTTGAGCGCCGGCCTGCCCGGCGGCTGGCTGCACACTGAAGACGTGGTGGCAGAGGTCCGCACGTCGGGTCGGTCCTGCGCACTCGTGGTCGATTCCACGGACCCCGGCGTCGCGCTCTTCGCTTCGGGCGAGCTCGTTGCCGTGTACACGCTCGGGCACCGCTGGCCGGCAACGTCGATGGCAGCCCTCCGCGGCCTGCTGCACGAGC
>JALZAG010000016.1 GCA_030948445.1 Candidatus Dormiibacterota bacterium | reverse complement strand
GTGCGCGCCGAGGTCGAGCGCGAGCTCGACAGGTTCGAGCGCACCAGCGAGCAGAATCCCGAGCACGGTTGGATCCGGACGTACCTCGATTGGATGTTCGACATCCCCTGGAATGTGCGTTCCGAGGACAACTTCGACCTCGCCGAAGCCCGGCGCATCCTCGACGCCGACCACACTGGTTTGGACGACGTCAAGCAGCGCATCATCGAGTTCCTGGCGGTGCGCAAGCTGCGCGCCGAACGCGGGCTGAACGTGCTCGGCGGCCGCGGTTCGGGGGCGATCATCACCCTGGTCGGCCCTCCAGGGGTCGGCAAGACCTCGCTCGGTGAATCGGTCGCGCGCGCGCTCGGGCGCAAGTTCGCTCGCGTGTCCCTCGGGGGCATTCATGACGAGGCGGACATCCGCGGTCACAGGCGCACCTACGTCGGTGCGCTGCCGGGACGGATCGTGCGCGCGCTCCGCGAGGCCGGCACCAAGAACCCGGTGATCATGCTCGACGAGATCGACAAGGTCGGCAGCGACTGGCGCGGCGACCCCTCGTCGGCGCTCCTGGAAGTTCTCGACCCTGCACAGAACAACACGTTCCGCGACCACTACCTCGAGGTCGACCTCGATCTTTCCGAGGTGCTGTTCATCCCCACGGCCAACGTGTGGGAGACCATCCCGGGGCCGTTACTCGACCGCATGGAGCTGATCCGTCTGGACGGCTACACCGAGGACGAGAAGGTCTCGATTGCCCGCGACCATCTGCTGCGCCGCCAGGTGGAGCAGGCCGGGCTCACCCCGGACGAGGTCACCGTGACCGATGACGCCATCCTCGCGGTGATCACCGACCACACACGCGAGGCCGGCGTCCGCAACCTTGAGCGCGAGATCGGCAAGATGACCCGCAAGGTGGCCACCCGCGTTGCGACGGGCGAGCTGGTGCCGCCGCTGGAGATCGACACAACCCAGGTCCGTGAGCTCCTCGGCAAGCCAAAGTTCGACAACGAGGTTGCCGAACGTACAGCGGTGGCCGGTGTGGCCACGGGACTCGCCGTGACCGGTACTGGCGGGGACGTGCTGTTCATCGAAGCCGCCAACACCGCGGGCGACGGCACCCTCACCCTGACCGGCCAGCTCGGCGACGTGATGAAGGAGTCCGCGCAGATCGCGCTCTCCTACATCCGCGCGCACGCCGAGGAGCTCGGCATCGATTCAGATGCTGCGACCAAGAGCTTCCACGTGCACGTTCCTGCTGGAGCGGTGCCCAAGGATGGACCCTCGGCGGGCGTGGCCATGACCACGGCGATGGTCAGCCTGCTCACCGGGCGTCCGATGCGCAGCACTGTGGCGATGACCGGTGAGGTCACCCTGCAGGGATTGGTGCTCCCCATCGGCGGTGTCAAGCAGAAGGTGCTTGCGGCCCACCGCATGGGACTGACCGAGGTGATCCTTCCTGCTCGCAACGAGAAGGACGTCGATGACGTGCCGGCCAGCGTTCGGGAGGTGATGACCTTCCACTTCGCCCGCCGGGTCGAGGATGCGCTGAACGTCGCATTGGAGCCGAGCTCTGCCGCCGTCGCGGCGCCGGAGCTGGTGGAGCACCCGCACGCAGCGTAGGTGAGAACAGCCGGCGTCCCCAGCCGACGGGTCAGGGAGCGGCGGCGGCGACCTCACCCGCGGTGGTCAGCGCCTGCGACAGCCGTGTGCGGGTTGCGGTGAAGCACAGCCGGATCCGTTCGGGCACCTCGAAGGCAATGCCGGGTGTCAGCAACACGCGCTGCTCAGCCAGCGCGCTGACGTAGGCGAGCGTGTCCGGCCACGGGCTGCGAATCCACAGGAAGATGCCGCCCTGCGGCTCGGCGACCTCCAGGCCGGCGCTGACCGCAGCGTCACGCGCGTGGTCGCGGAGCACGCGGTATTGGTCGACGTCGATGTGCCACGAGTCGAGGTGCAGCAGCGTCCGCTGCGCGGTCGCCGGCGCACTGACCATCCCGAGAGCGCGCATGCAGCTCTCCAGTCCTCGGTCGGTCTGCTCGTCCGCCAGTGACGGGTGCAGCGCGAGGTATCCGATCCTCTCACCGGCCAGCCCCATGTCCTTGGAGAACGAGCGCGCCAGCACGGTGTGCTCGTAGTACGCAAAGGGCTCGACGCGGCGCGCCGGGGGATACACGAGGTTCCGATACGCCTCGTCGGCGATCAGCAGGATGCGCCGGCCGGTGCGTCGGTTGTGGTGCACGAGCACGTCGACGATCGCCGCCATCTCCTCATGTTCGATGACGTGTCCGCTGGGATTGCTCGGGCTGTTGATGATCACCGCCGCGGTGCGGTCGCTCAACGCCTGCACCAGCAAATCGATGTCGACGCACTGGGTTGCGTCATCAGCGCGCACCGGGTGGAATGTGAGTCCTCCGGTTTCGCAGTACGGCCGGAATTCGGGGAAATACGGGGCGATGCCCACCACCTCATCGCCCGGGTCGAGGAAGGCGCGCAACGCCAGGCACATCGCGCCCGCCGCGCCACCGGTCATGGCGATGCACGCCGCAGTGATCCCCGGCGTGTCGACATCCTCGGCGGCGCGCTCGCGCAGCTCGGGGTAGCCGAGGTTGGGCATGTAGGCGTGCCGGCCCGCATAGGTCTCGCCGGCGGCGCGCGCGAACGCCTCGCGCACCGGCTCGGGGGCGTCGAGCGGCTGCCCGAGCGAGAGATCGATCACGCGGTCGTCGCCGTGCTGGGTACGCAGGCGCTGCCCCTCGGCGAACATGCGCCGGATCCAACCCCCGGAGTCAACCTGCGACGTCGCCCACCGGGACAGCGGCGACTCGTTCATCGCCGCGGACTCAGGCGATTGACTCGGTGCCGCGCATGCCGCCGGTGTGCCACGAGAACGGATACTCGCGGTCGACCAGCTGACGGGCAACCTCGGTGCGGTGCAGGGGTCGGAAGGTGTCGACCATCACCGCCAGCTCGTCGGTCTCGCGCGGGCGCTCATACGACGCCTCCAGCGCACCGGGCTGGGGGCCGTGCGGGACGCCGCCGACGTGATGTGTGAAGGAGCTCTGCTTGACCCCACGCCGCGCCGCATAGTCGCCGTCGACGTAGTAGAGGACCTCATCGGAGTCGAGGTTGCTGTGGTGGTAGGGGAGCATCACCGCCTCGGGATCCCAGTCCAGCTTGCGCGGCACAAACGAGCAGATCACCACGTTGTGCGCCTGGAAGGTCTGGTGGATGGGGGGCGGCACGTGGAAGCGCCCTGCGCGCGGCTCGAAGTCGTGGATGTTGAACGCCACCGGGTAGATGGTTCCGTCCCAGCCGACCAGGTCGAACGGATGGTGATCGAGCATGTACCGGCTCACTCGGCCGGCGCGCTTGAGCCAGACCTCGACAGGTCCATCGCCGCCACCCTCGAGGTCGTCCGGGCCACGGAAGTCGCGCTCGGAGTAGGGGGCGATCTCGGTGAGCTGCCCGTTGCGAGCACGGTACCGGTCGGGAGAATCGACGAGCCCGGCGACCTCGAGCGCGAGAACGCGGACATCCTCCAGGGACTCGAACTCCACGCGGTAGATGGTGCCGCGCGGGATCACCACGTAATCGTGCTTGCCGAACGGGAGCCGGCCGAACTGGGTGTGCAACATGCCCGCGCCGCGGTGCACGAAGAGGATCTCGTCGGCACTGCCGTTGACGCAGAGCACCTCCTGCTGGCGGAGCGGGAAGGCGAGGCCGATGTGGATGTCGTCGTTGACCAATAACCACTTGCGTCCGGTCACCACGTCGCCATCGGGCTGGAGGTTGAAGCCCTGGAGGTGAGCGTGCTCGTGGACCTGCTCGCGCTCGGGCGACATCAGCTCCGCCGGTCCCTCGCTGATGTCGTGGGCCGACTCCGGCATGTTGCGGTGGTAGAGGAGCGACGATGGCCCACTGAACCCCTCGCGACCGAAGAGCTCCTCGAAAACCGGTTTGCCGTCGACCTCAAAGCGCATGTGGCGCTTCCGGGGCACCTCGCCAAGGCGTCGGTACGTTCTCACCAGATGGAGATTAGAGGTTGCCGCGCGCGGCCTGTTCGCGCTCGATGGCCTCGAAGAGTGCCTTGAAGTTGCCCTTGCCAAACCCCTTGCAGCCCTTGCGCTGGATCACCTCGAAAAACAGCGTCGGCCGGTCCCCCACGGGGCGGGTGAAGATCTGCAGGAGGTAGCCGTCGTCGTCGCGATCGATGAGCACGCTGAGGTCTTCGAGGCGCTCGAGGTCCTCGTCGATCCCAGTGGCACGGTCGCCCAGCGCCTCGTAGTACGAGTGCGGGGCGTTCAGGAACTCCACGCCGCGGTCGCGCATCGCGGCGACGGTTCCCACGATGTCGTCGGTGTGCAGCGCGATGTGCTGGACCCCGCTGCCGCGGTAGTAGTCGAGATATTCCTGGATCTGCGACGCCTTGATGCCCACAGCCGGCTCATTGATGGGGAAGGTGACCATGCTGCGCGGGTCGCGGGCGACCTTGCTGCGCAACGCGCTGTACTGGGTGGCGATGTCGTGCTCGTCGAACTCCTGGAAGACGTGGAAGCCGAACACCTCGGAGTAGAAGGAAACCCAGTCGTCCATCTTGCCGAGCTCGACGTTGCCGACGGTGTGGTCGATGAAGCGCAGTCCCACGCCGCCTCCGGTGCGACGCTCCTCGCGATACCCCGGCCAGTGCGCCCCGCTGTACTCGTTGCGCTCGACGAAGTGGTGCACTGTGTCACCGAACGTGGCCACCGAGGCAAAGGTGATCGCGCCGTCAGTGTCGGTCACCGTGGTGGGCTCGGCGACGCTCCGCGCCCCACGGGACGTGGCGGCCTCGTAGGCGGCGCGCGCGTCCTCGACGCGGAGCGCGATGGCGCGGACGCCATCGCCGTGCAGCCGGACATGCTCGGCGAGCTGCCCGTCGGGCTGCAGGGGCGCGGTCAAAACCAGCCGCACCTTGCCCTGCTGGAGAACGTAGGAGGCGCGGTCACGAACCCCGGTCTCCGGCCCCGCGTACGCCACCACGTCAAAGCCGAACGCGTTGCGGTAGTGATACGCCGCCTGGCGTGCGTTGCCCACCCAGAGCTCGACGTGGTCAGTGCCCTCGAGCACCGGTGTGCCGACCTCGACCGGGATCTCCAGCGCGTTGCTCACGCCGCGGCGAGCTCCAGCTCCTTGCGGCGCTTCTCGAGGCCGTCCCAGAACGCCTTCACGCCGTTGAGCATCTCGGCTGCACCCTCGAGGAACTTCTGCTGGTCAAACCCCGGCCGCTGAAACGCGCCCTCGAGCTCGTCCATGGTGTGGGCCGCGTGCTGGTCCTCGACCCGGTCGTGCCAGGTGAAGAACGCCAGACGCAGGTCGGCTGCCTCGCGGTTCTTGTAGCCGTCCAACCCGCTGATGAGCTGCTTCCAGAACCCAGCGGCGGCCCAATGCTCGACGGCGAAGCTCGCGCCCTCGGCGATGTCGGGGTCGTCGCTGCCGTAGATTCGCGACAGCTCGTCACAGAAGAACAGCGTCTCCTCACGGCCGAACTTGCGCTTGCCGAGATCGTCGAAACCGAGGCCGACGGCCTCACCCACCTTGACCAACCACTCGAAGTGGCGGGCGTTGAAGCGGTAGATCCCACCGTCGACGGTGCCCTCGGTGGAGACCAGCTCGGGGTCACCCTCGCGGTCCTTGTCAGCGTCGCTCTTGCTGGCGCTGTTCGAGGGCGAGGTGCGGCCGCTGTTGAACACGACGCCGAGCTCGTTGACGAGGATCTCGCACGACTCGCGCGCTTGCATCATGGTCGGCGCGTTGATCGTCTTGAGCAGCTGGGCGACGATGAACAGATTGCTGAAGACGGAGAACTGCTGGATGAGGTCGCGGACCTGCTCGCGCGACGCCTCGCCCTCGTTGAACCAGGTGCAGTACTCATTGTTGGTGACCACGGGATGGCTCATCACCGTCTCGCGGACCTGCTCGAGGAAGGTGTCCCAGTCCGCCCCAGGAACGGAGACCGGGGCCTCGCTGACAGCGGTCGACATCGTGTTCGCCTCCATTCCTCTGAACGTTCGGATAGTGTCCAGATTGTCCCGCTGCGGACCCGTTCTGTCCAGCAACAGTGCCATTTCATAGACATTCTGCTTAATAGATCGCATAATCTTGTGTAGATGTCCAGCAAAGTTGCCCCGGGCCGCCCTTCGCGTTCACAAACTGCCGGGACGGCGCTCGACCCGGTGGACCGCAGCCTGCTCGAGGTGCTGGCCGAGGACGGCCGGATCTCGATCGCCGCGCTGGCCGAGCGCGCGGGGATCTCACGCGCCGCCACCTACAACCGCCTCGACAACCTCCGCGACACCGGCGTGGTGGAGGGCTACTCAGTACGCGTCAATCCCGCCCGGGTTGGGCTCGGCGTCACCGCGCTGGTACTCATCTCCGGTCGTCAGCCGGCGTGGCGATCACTCCGTCGCCGGCTGGTGTCCATGCCTGAGGTGGAGTACTGCGCCTTCACCACCGGCGAGTACGACGCGCTCCTGGTTGTCCGCGTCCCCGACGTCGAAACGCTCCGGGATGTGGTGCTCGAGCGGCTCCAGGCCAGCGAGGAGATCCGCGCCACCCAGACGATCTTCGTGCTCGAGGAGCTGGTCAAGCGCCCGCTGGTGTTGCCCCAGTCCTGATCGGCTTGCGCCTCAGGGGTTCACCTCGAGGATCGCCTCGATCTCCAGGGCGGCGCCGAGTGGCAGCTCGCTCACCCCGACCGCGCTGCGCGCGTGCCGGCCACGCTCGCCGAACAATTCGACGAATAGGTCCGACGCGCCATTGATGACGGCGGCCTGGCCATCGAACCCGGGTGCGCTGCGCACAAAACCGGAGATGCGCACCACCCCGGTGATGCTGTCAACGGAACCCAGCAGCGCGGCGGCGCTGGCGAGCAGGTCGAGCGCGACGGCCCGGGCGAGCAACTGCGCGGTGGCGGGTTCGACGTCCGCGCCGACGACACCGCGCACCACGTCGCCGTTGCTGCGGCACACGTGCCCCGACAGGTAGACGAGCTCACCGCCGCGGCGTGCGGGAACATAGCTCGCCAGCGGTGCCTGCGGCTGCGGGAGCGTGATCCCGCGCGCGCCCAGCTGTTCGCTCAGCACTCAGCGCTCGTTGAGGTAGCCCGCGTTGGCGGTGAACGACGCCGGTGCAAAGCCAAACGCGCTGCGCACCGAATCGATGCGAGTGATGTTGTGGCGGGCGAGCATCTTCAGCTGCGCGGGTGTCACCGGCGGGTTGGGGAGCACCTTGTCCATCACCATCGCCGCCGGCATCAGGGCTGGCACCGGGACGTGCACCTTGATGCGCATACCGGCGCCGATGGCGTCGTGGATGATGTCGACGATACCCTCGTACGAGAGCTGCTCCGGGCCGCCGATCTCGATGACACGCAATGCTGGCCCGCGCTCGAGGCAGAGCGTGATGCAGTGCACCACGTCGTCGATGCTGATCGGCTGGAACAGCGAACCGCCGTCACCGGCGATGGGGATCACCGGGATGCTGTAGCGGACCAGCGAGCACAGCGTGGTGAAGAAGCCGTCGCCGGGGCCGAAGATTAGGCTGGGGCGCAGGATGGTGAAGGGAACGCTGCTGGTGCGCACTGATTGCTCAGCCATCCACTTCGTGTAGTGGTATGGGAAACTCGGATCGGGGTCGGCGCCAATCGCGCTCACATACACGAGGTGTCCGACGCCCGCGCTCGAGGCGGCCGAGACGACGTTCTCGGTGCCGCGCCGGATCACCGCGTCAAATGTCTGCTTGCCCTTCTCGCGGATGATCGCGGTGAGGTGGACGGCCGCGTCGCATCCCGCAAATGCCTCGGCGAGTCCCGCGCCGGCGGTGACGTCGGCACGGACGACCTTCAATCCCTCGCGGGGTGCCACCCGGCGGGTGCCGCGTGCAACGAGGACCACCTCGTGACCGGCCGCGAGCAGCGCGCGGGCTGTGTTGCTGCCCACGAAGCCGGTTCCCCCCGTGATCGCGACGCGCACCTGGTCGATCCTCCTCTGGTCGCTGCGGGGGGAGGGTACGAAAAGCCCTCGCGGCGATGATCAGCCGCCCGCGCCTTCCTCGGTGCGCTTGGCTGCCGCCTCGTCCTCGCGTGCCTCGTACTCGCCACCGAAGGTGCGGTCCACCTCACGGCCGACCCGCTTCACCGCGTCGACGACCCCGTCGCCACCGCCCGCCTCCGTGGCGGCCTTCTCGACAGCCTCGCGCGCCCCTTCAGGCACGCGCTTGTCGGCCTCGAGCTGGGAGTCCTGCGATGCCTCGGACGCGGTGGTGGCCTCGGCGTCGTGTCGTTCGCGGTGTTCGTGGTCATCGCTCATCGACTGCACCTCCGTTGGCTGGATCTCATCCTCCACTATGCCGCGACCGTACGCGCGCGCACCACGGTTCTCGCCATCCAGCGGCTGCTCCACTGCGAGGGCCTGCTCCATCGCTGTGGGCAGGCGGTCGAGGCCGCGCTCGAGCGTGCGGCGCACGCGGCGGTGGAACAGACCACCGACGACACGCGCCAGACCAAGCAGGCGCAGGTTGGCGTCCACGTCCACAAGCGTCCCGCCCTCGCCATCGGGTCGAAGCCGGTTGCGCACGACCAGGTCGATGAGTCGGTCGCGCTGGCGTACCTCGATGACGTCGCCGTCGACGGTGACGTCATCCTCGCGCGTCCCCGCGAGCAGAAACGAGCGCACCCAGTCGGGGGAGGCGTCGACACGGCACTGGTTGCTGACCTGCACGACAGTGCAGTGTGGGGCAAGCGGTCGCCGCACCCGCTCTCCCACGGACGCCCGCGGGACCGACTAGGATCGGCCCGCGGGCTGATCCGCGGATTTGATGAGGGTGCAATGCGACGTGCGGTCACCTGGCGGCTGACGGTGCTGCTCGCCGTCACCGCGAGCGCATGCGGCAGCAGCGCTGCACCGGCCAGCTCATCGCAGCAGGCTTCGTCGCCCGGGGGCACCGCACGACCAACGCCAACACCAACACTCACCACCCACTGCAGCGACAGCGCGCCCTGCAGCATTGCAGCCGGGACGTACGTGCTCGGTGATGGGGTGGTGCTGCCCGGTCTCACCATGACCATCCCGGCGGGGGGCTGGCACAGCCCGGGAAACGATCCGGGTGGCCTGAGCCTGGTTCCGCCGGACAAACCCCACGACCTCGTGGCCGTCTGGGCTGACCTCACCGCCGTCAAGAGCACCGGCACCGGACACGGCACAGTACTGGCCAGCATCGGGAAAACGCCGGACGCGCTGGTCGCGTGGATGACCAGCAACCCGGACCTCACCGTGGTCGTTCCCCCAGCGCCGGCGACGATCGGCTGGGGCATCAGGGCCACGAGCCTGGTCGTGGGTGCCTCCCACTCGGCACACTACGGGGACCCCACCTGCCCATCGAACCCGCGATGTGCTGACCTCTTCACCAACCGTGCGCTCTGGGGCGCAAACCAGTTCGTGGGCGTGGTGGGCGATGAGGAGTTCCGCATCTACCTGGCGGCGCTCACGGTGTCCGGTCAACCGCAGACGCTGTTCGTTGTTCTCGACGCGCCCACCGACGCCGAACTCACCCAGCTGTCAGCCGAGGCGGCGCCCATCGTCAACAGCCTGCACCTGCCCGCCGACGCTGCCTCAAGCTGACTCACGCGTTGGCGTGATGCGATGAGCTACGCAAAGGATCCGCGTGTCGACGCCTACATCGAGGCGTTGCCGGAGTGGCAGCAGCGGATCTGTCGCGAGGTTCGTGACCTTGTCCACTCCGTCGATCCCGAGGTCACCGAGACCATCAAGCGAACCCGCCAGCCGTACTTCGTCCTGCAGGGCAACATCTGTGCGCTGCTGGCCGCCAAGGACCACGTCAACGTGTTCCTCTACGACGGCGGCATCGTGCCCGATCCTCAGAACATCATCACCGCCGGGCACGACAACCAGACCGCCCGCACCGTCGCCCTGCGCGCCGGCGAGGCCGTCAAGACCAAGGCGCTGGCGGCCATGTTCAAGCAGATCATCGCCAACAACCGCGCCGGGGGGTGGCGCCGGTTGAAGCGCGACCGCTGACCCTCCCGCGATGAGTAGTCAGCAGCCGTCCGGGGGGACCACTCCCGCTTGCGGCACAGGGCACGGCACGCCGTTGACGTCGGTGGGCACAGGAGTAGGCGTGCTGTCGGTGGGCACTGGAGCAGGCGCGCTGGTCGTCAGGGAACCCGACGAGCCGAAGCTCGGCGTGAAGGGGTTGCCGCGGTTGAAGGCGCCGCCCGGTGTTCCCGTTGCCGAGACCAGTGCCAGGACGGCCGCCAGTGCGATGACCAGGTCCTCGAAGCGGACCGGCAGGTTGGCCGCGCCGCTGATGACCAGCAGCCTGCTGGAGAAAGCGCCGGCGAGGACGGCCGCCGCGGAGAGCAGCACACCCGACACGATCAGGACCGCGGCGATCGATCCGCTGGCGCCGCCGGAGGCGATCGCGGCCTGGGCAACCGTCGCCGAGATGAGGAAGAACGCGGCGAAGCCGAGGACCACGCTGCGCCGGCGCTGCGCCGCGGTCACCAGGCCCACGGCGCCGAACGCGGCCGCGGCGATGGCGACGCCTCCGTCGAGCTGGGCGAGGTAGCTGACGATGAGGGCGCCAACCAGGGCGCCCGTGCCCGTTAGCCAGGCAGCGGCCCGCGCGTGCGCGAGGCGCGGGCCCACCCAGCCGCCGAGCAGGACGAGGGCCAGGCCCAGGCCACCGCCCAACGCCGCGCCGACCACGGGGGCGCCGGCGATGGCGATGACCAGCGCTGGGGTCACGATGACCGCCAGGGCCCCCAGCGCAGCGGCAACCGCGCTGGGGATGCGTTGCGCGGCAAGGCCGGCGAGCCCGATCGCCACCACCCCGGCGATGGCCATCCGCAACGCCACCGGCGTGCCGTCGGTGAGAAGTCCAGCGGCAGCCGAGATCAGCAGTGTCCCCACCACGGCGAGCAGCGAGCGGATCTCGGGCACGGCTCCGAGCAGGCGCCGGAACATGGCCACCGCGAAGAGGCAGCCGCCGATCGCCAGCGCCAGGATCCCGCTGAGGTGCACATCGCTGCCTGCAATGGCCACACCGATCCCCTCGACCAGCGTGATCGCCGCCACCACCAGCAGCGCGGCCTGTCCGGGCCGTACCGCTCCTAGGCGCGGGCGTGGCGCCGCGGGTGGACCGCCGACGGTTGCACCCGCGGCCGGCGGCGGCGGGGGAATGGGTGACCCGGACTCTGGCACCGTCGGTTCCATGCCCCCCTCCCAGTCGGTGACCGCAGTGGTCCGCGGCCGGCGCGATCGTAGCGCCAGACGTGAGCTCGCGCGGAGGAGGATCGCGCCATTGCCCATCGAACATCTGTTCGCTATCATCGACGTCCCGACCGCGGTCTGAGCCCTCGTTCCCGATGAGGCGGTTCGGTGCAACGACGGTGAGGAGCTGTGGATGCACGCGGAGACCAG
>JALZAG010000089.1 GCA_030948445.1 Candidatus Dormiibacterota bacterium | reverse complement strand
TCCTCGAATGCGTACCCCCGGTGCTCGAGCTCCTTGACGCGGGCGGTGACCCGGCGCACCAGCGCGCGATCCTCGCCGAGGTCGATGCCCAGTTCCCCGGCGCGGTCGAGGATGTTGGCGCCGCCGGACTGAGAGCTGACCACGCTGCGCGTATGGTTGCCGACTGTCGCCGGGTCGACGTGCTGGTAGGCGTACGCCGCCTTGCGCATGGCGTCGACGTGCTGGCCGCCCTTGTGGGTGAACGCTGCAGTCCCCACGTATGGTGCGTTCACCGGGGGGTGCAGGTTGGCGATCTCGGCGATGTCGCGTGCCACCGAGGAGAGGTGGCGCAGCTGGACGTCGTCGACGACGCTGTAGCCCATCTTCAGCTGCAGCGCGGGGATCAGGGTGCAGAGGTTGGCGTTGCCGGTGCGCTCACCGTAGCCGTTGATGCAGCCCTGGACCTGCACAGCCCCCGCGCGCACCGCGGCCAGGGTGTTGGCCACAGCACAGCCGGTGTCGTCATGGCAGTGGATGCCGGCCACCTCGCCGAACCGATCAGTGACCCGGCGCGTCACTGCCTCGACGGTGTCGGGGAGCGTGCCGCCGTTGGTGTCGCACAGCGCCAGGCGATGCGCGCCGGCGGTGAGTGCCGCCTCCAGGCACGCCAGCGCGTAGTCCGGGTCAGACCGGTACCCGTCGAAGAAATGCTCGGCGTCGAAGCACACCTCACGGCCGGCGTCGATCACCCAGGTGACGGAGTCGGCGATCATGCGGAGGTTCTCCTCGACCGAGGTGCGCAGCACGTCGTGCACCTGCGCATCCCAGCTCTTGCCGACAAGGGTCACCACCGGTGCGCCGGAATCCACGAGGGCTCGCAGCTGCAGGTCGTCCTGCGGGAGCACACCCGGCCGCCGCGTGGCTCCGAACGCCGCCAGCCGGGCGTGCGCGAACGTCATGCCGCGCATCTGTGCGAAGAACTCCGTGTCGGTCTGGTTGGCGCCGGGCCAGCCGCCCTCGATGACGCTCACCCCGATGCGGTCGAGATGCTCGGCGATGCGCACCTTGTCGGACACCGAGAAGTTGATGCCCACGCCCTGGGCGCCGTCGCGCAGCGTGGTGTCGTAGATCTCGAGCGTCACGACGGGGTCCCTGCGGGAGCGGCGCGCTCGGCGGGGAGCGCGGCCACCACGGCCGCGCCGGCGTCCGAGGTGCTCGCGCCGCCGCCGATGTCCGCGGTGAGCACACCATCCTCGATGCAGGTGTCGACGGCCGTCTCGACAGCCGCCGCCAGGTCCGGCCGCTGCAGCGAGTGGCGGAGCAGCAGTGCCACGCTGAGGATGGCCCCGTAGGGGTTGGCGCGGTCCATCCCGGCGATCTCCGGGGCGGTGCCGTGCACCGGCTCGTACAGCCCGGGGCCGTCAGCGCCGAGGCTCGCCGACGGGAGCATGCCGAGCGAGCCGGCGAGCACCGCCGACTCGTCGCTGAGGATGTCCCCGAAGAGGTTCTCAGTGACCACGACGTCGATGTCGCGCGGGTGCGTCACCAGGCGCATCGCAAAGGAGTCGACCAGCGCGTGCTCGAGGCTCACGTCGGGAAACTCTGGCGCGATCGCGCTGACCGTCTCGCGCCAGAGCTCGCTGGTCATCAGCACGTTGGCCTTGTCGACCGACGTCAGCCGGCCACGGCGTTGCGCCGCCAGCGCGAAGCCGACGCGGGCGACCCGCTCGATCTCGGCGCGGCTGTACGCGATGGTGTCGACCGCGGCCAGCCCGTCGCGACCTCGCGGCTGCCCGTAGTACGCGCCGCCGGTGAGCTCGCGAACCACCACCAGGTCGACGCCGCGCACGACCTCCGGGCGCAGCGCGGTGTGGTCGATCAGGCGTGGATGGACGCGCACGGGGCGGAGGTTGGCGAACACCTTCAGGGCGGCCCGCAGGCCGAGCAGCCCCGCCCCGGTGCGCTGGTCGCCGCTGAGGTGGTCCCACTGGGGGCCGCCGACGGCGCCGAGCAGCACCGCGTCCGCGGTCCTGCAGGCCGTGAGAGTCGCCGCGGGCAGTGGTGTGCCGGCCGCGTCGACGGCGGCGCCACCGATGAGATGCTCCTCGAGCACGACATCGATGCCGGCGCGCTCGGTCACGACGCGCAGCACCGCAACAGCCTGGGCGGTGACTTCCACGCCGATGCCATCACCGGGGAGGGTCACCACGCGCACGCTCATGCCGGCTCCGGCACGCGAGCGAGATCGGGCATCCACGATGGTCGCTCGGCTTCGTACTGCGCGATGGCGGCCTCGGTGTGCAGGGTGACGGTGATCGCGTCCAGCCCCTCGAGTAGCCTGCGCCTCTGGCTGGCCTCGAGCTCGAACTCGAAGCGCAGGTCACCGGCGCTCACCGTCCTGTCCTCGAGGTCGACGATGCACTCCACGCCGGGGTCCTCGGCGGCGAGGTCGAGGAGCGCGCGCACCTCGTGCTCGCGCAACGCGACGGGCAGCAGTCCGCACCCCAGCGCGTTGCCGAAGAAGATGTCCGCGAATGACGGCGCGACGACCACCCGGATGCCGTGGTCCTCCAGAGCCCACACAGCGTGCTCACGCGACGAGCCGCAGCCGAAGTTGGCGCCCGCCACCAGCACCGTGCCGGCCCGGTACGGCTCCTGGTTGAGCACGAAGTCCGCACGCTCGGCCCCGCTGTCGTCGTACCGCCAGGCGTGGAAGAGGAACGGACCGAAGCCACTTCGCTCGATCCGCTTGAGGAACTGCTTGGGGATGATCTGGTCGGTGTCGACGTCACTTCGATCGAGTGGCACCAATGTGCCGTGCTCACAGCGGAACGGCTTCACGACACCGCCTCGGGCACCCGCGTGGTCAGCCGCCGTACGTCGGTGATGCGTCCTTCGACCGCGGCGGCTGCAGCCATCGCCGGCGACACCAGGTGGGTTCGACCTCCGCGGCCCTGACGACCCTCGAAGTTGCGGTTGCTGGTGCTCGCGCAGCGGTCGCCGGGCTGAAGGATGTCGGGGTTCATCCCCAGGCACATCGAGCAGCCCGCGTCCCGCCATTCGGCGCCGGCGCCGGTGAAGATGCGGTCGAGTCCCTCACGCTCGGCGGCGGCCTTGACCTGCTGCGAGCCGGGGACCACGAGCACGCGGACCCCCGCCGCGACGCGGCGTCCATCCATCACGGCGGCCGCGGCGCGCAGGTCCTCGATGCGCGAGTTGGTGCACGACCCGATGAACACGGTGTCGATGGCGAGGTCCTGCATCGGTGTCCCCGCCGTCAGCCCCATGTACTCGAGCGCGCGGGCTGCGGACTCGCGCAGCGACGGGTCAGCAAAGCTCTGCGGGTTGGGAATGCTCTCGGTCACCGCCACCGACTGCGCTGGCGTGGTGCCCCAGGTGACGTATGGCGCCAGCGTCGAGGCGTCGATCTGCACACTGGTGTCGTACGTTGCGCCGGGGTCAGTGACCAGTGATCGCCATGCCACCACCGCCGCGTCCCACGCCGCGTCACGCGGCGCCAACGGCCGGCCCTCGAGGTAGGCGATGGTGGTGTCGTCGGGGGCGATCATCCCGGCCCGACCGCCCGCCTCGATGGTGAGGTTGCACAGCGTCATGCGCTGCTCCATCGACATCGCCGCAACCGTCGAACCCGTGTACTCCACGACGTGGCCGACGGCGCCGGCTGTGCCGATGGTGCGCACCACGCCGAGCGCCACGTCCTTGGCGGTGACCCCGGTCGGCAGCGGACCGTCGATGCGCACCTCCATGGTGGCCGGTCGCGCCACGCGCAGCGTCTGGGTGGCCAGCACGTGCTCGACGTCGGTGGTGCCGATGCCGAATGCCAGTGCGCCAAAGGCGCCGTGCGTGGCGGTGTGGCTGTCGCCGCACACGATGGTGGTTCCCGGCAGGCTGAGCCCGAGCTCGGGACCGATCACGTGCACGATGCCCTGCCAGCGATGACCCACGCCGTAGCAGGCGATGCCGAAGTCCGCGCAGTTGCGCCGCAGCGCCTCGACCTGCGCCGCGCTGACTGGGTCCTTGATCGGCGCCAGCTGGTCGACGGTGGGCACGTTGTGATCCATGGTCGCCACTGTCTGTTGCGGACGCCGCACGGTGCGCCCGGCGATGCGCAGTGCCTCGAAGGCCTGCGGAGAGGTGACCTCGTGCACCAGGTGCAGGTCGATGTACAGCAATGCCGGCCCGCCGTCCTCAGCGATCGGGACGCTGTGCGCGTCCCACACCTTGTCGAACAGCGTCCGCGCGGTCATCGCTGCGGCGCCGCCGCCGCGCCTGCGGTCTCCGGTGTGGGGCGGTCGCCGCTGGCCACACCCTCGGCCATGCGGTTGAGTGCGTGGATGTACGCCTTGGCCGCGGCGACGATGATGTCGGTGTCAGCGCCGTGCCCAGCGGCGCGGGTGCCGTCGTGGTGGAGGCGCACGCTCACCTCTCCCACCGCGTCGATGCCGCCGGTCACGGCCTGCACCGCGAACTCCTCGAGCTCGCCCTCGACCTGGCAGAGCTGCTGGATGGCGCGGTAGGCCGCGTCGACTGGGCCGTCGCCGATCGCTGCCGCCTCATGCGACAGCCCGTCGGGCAGAAGCATGCGTACGGTCGCGGTCGGGCGCAGCTGGGTGCCGCAGCTCACCTGCAGGTGCTCGAGGTGGTACTGCTCGTCACCGGTGCGGCGCTCGTCGGCGACGACAGCCTCGAGGTCGCGGTCGGTGACACAGCTCTTGCGGTCGGCGAGCTCCTTGAA
>JALZAG010000238.1 GCA_030948445.1 Candidatus Dormiibacterota bacterium | reverse complement strand
ACGTCGCCGCGACATCGTCCCAGCTGCTGCTCCTCGAGGTGATCGCAGGGGCGGCCATCACCATCGTCATCCTGGTGGCGACGTGGTTCATCGTCCGCGGCGGACTGCGCCCGCTCAACCGCATGGGCACGACGGCACGCGCCGCGGCCAGTGACCTCAGCCTGCGCGTCGCGCCGGCCACCGAGAAGACGGAGGTGGGCAGGCTGGGGCTGGCCATGAACGACATGCTCGGCCAGTTGGAGGCGGCCTTCGCCGAGCGCGCCGCCAACGAACAGCGCCTGCGCCACTTCGTCTCGGACGCCTCGCACGAGCTGCGCACGCCGTTGACGTCGATCGGTGGCTATGCCGAGCTGCTGCGCCGCAACCCGACGATGACCGAGGAGGACGTGCGGCTGGCGACGCGCCGCATCGAGGAGGAGGCACGTCGAATGGGAGTGCTGGTCGACGACCTGCTTCTGCTGGCCCGGCTCGACCAGGGGCGTCCGCTCGAGCGAGCTCCCGTCGACCTGGACGCGCTTGTCACCGACGCGGTGTCCGACGCGCGCGCGGCGGATCCCGCGCGCGCGGTGACGGCGCGGATCGACGCCCACGTACGCGTCAACGGCGACGACATGCGCCTCCGCCAGGTGCTCGGCAATGTCATGCGCAACGCGATCGTGCACACCCCGCCGAGGACGCCGATCGAGGTGGTGCTCGGGGTCGACGGGGCCAACGCGGTCATCGAGGTCGTCGACCACGGGCCCGGCATCGCACGCGACCATGCCCACCGCATCTTTGAGCGCTTCCACCGGTCCGACCCGGGGCGGAGCCGCGACCAGGGCGGGAGCGGGCTCGGACTCAGCATCGTCGATGCGGTGGTCACCGCGCACGAGGGAAGCATCCGAGTCGAGGAGACCAGCGGCGGGGGCGCCACGTTCCGGATCGAGCTGCCGGCCATGCCCGCGATAACTCCCTCGCCGGTCCGCGACGCTGCCACGCGCGTGATCGACCCGGCCACCGCGTAGCTGCACCTTCACAGCAATCACCCAGCCGTCGTTCAGATCGCACCCAGAGAGCAGTCGCATCCTGAGGGCATGAACGACACGGTCCTCTGGTTCGCCACTCGCGGAGCCGGCGCCGTTGTCCTTCTGCTGTTCAGCGCCACCGTGGTCCTCGGGCTGCTCACCAGCTCACGTTTCCAGACCCGGCGCTGGCCACGCTTCGCGACAGCCGCCCTGCATCGCGACATGTCGCTGCTGGCGCTGGCGTTCCTCGCACTGCACATCGCCACCGCGGTGGTCGACCCGTTCACGCACCTGGGCGTGACCGCCGCATTGGTGCCCTTCGGCTCGTACTACCGCACCTTCTGGCTGGGTCTCGGCACCATCGCGTTCGAGCTCCTGGTGGCCATCATCACCACCAGCCTGCTGCGTCACCTCATCGGGGTGCGGGTGTGGCGGGCCGTGCATTGGCTCGCGTACCTGAGCTGGCCGGTGGCCGTCCTCCACGGCATCGGCACCGGAACGGATGCGTCGACACCGTGGATGATCGGAGTGACCGCGGTGTCGGTCAGCGCCGTGCTCGGCGCGCTGGCGTGGCGATGGCGCATCAGCCATGACCCGCTCGCCACCGAGCGCCGCGTCGGCCGCGCACGCCTGACGGGAACCATTTGATGAGGAGCCTGCTCGCCGGCCGCGACGTGCGCGAGGGCATGGAGATGCTCGACGCGCACGCGGCACGGCTGGGAGCGCGCCCCCTTGGCGCCGCCGACGTCCTGAGC
Source organism: Candidatus Dormiibacterota bacterium (assembly GCA_030948445.1). Next base: position 3,308 of record JALZAG010000238.1, on the reverse strand, counting down.
ACGCTGGACGCGAGCGGTCTGCGCGGACGCGGCGGCGGCGGCTTCCCGGTTGCCACCAAGTGGAGCGCGGTGGCGAGCCGGAGCGTTCGGTCGCGCGCGGTGTTGATCAACGGTGCTGAGGGTGAGCCGCTGAGCCACAAGGACCGCCTCCTCATGGCCGCACGTCCTCACCTCGTGCTCGACGGTGCGGCGATAGCTGCAGAGACGCTGGGCGCTGACCACGTGGTGCTCTATGTCGGCGCGGCGCACACCGCTGCCCGCGAGTCGATGCGGCGGGCGCTGCTTGAGCGGCCCACAGAGGAGCGGCAGCGCACCAGGTTCGTGGTGGCGCCACCGCGCTACGTCGCCGGCGAGGAGAGCGCCGCGGTGCACTGCGTGAATGACGGCATTGCGTTGCCTACCAACACGCCGCCACGGCCTTTCGAGAGGGGCATCGCCGGCAACCCCACGCTGGTGCAGAACGTCGAAACCCTTGCGCACGTAGCCATGATCGCGCGCTTCGGCAGCGGGTGGTTCCATTCCATCGGGGCGGGCGCGCCCGGCACGGTACTGCTCACAGTGAGCGGGGCAGTCGGCACCGCTGGCGTCGTCGAGGTGCCCCATGGAGCCGCGGTGGCCGAGGCCGTCGAGGCGGCCGGCGGCTTGAGCGAGACCCCACAGGCCGTGCTGCTTGGTGGCTACTTCGGCACCTGGATGGATGCGCGCGCCGCGTGGCCGCTACAGCTCGACGCCGTGGCGATGCGCGCTGCCGGCGTAACCCTCGGCTGCGGTGTGGTCGCGGTGCTCGGCGCTGACAGCTGCGGAGTGCTCGCGACCGAGCGCGTCATCTCGTACCTCGCCGACGAGAGTGCGCGCCAATGCGGCCCGTGTGTCTTCGGGCTGCGCGCCATCGCGGAGGCGGTGCAGCGGCTCGCCGCCGGGATCGCGCAGCTCGACGACCTCTCGCGGGCACGGCGATGGGCCAGCCAGCTCGGGGGTCGCGGTGCCTGCAGCCATCCTGACGGTGCAGCGAGGATGCTGCTCAGCGCGCTGGACGTGTTCGCCGACGAGTTCGCGCGACACGAGCAGCGCCGCGGCTGCAGCCGGGTGCACCGGACGGAGCAGGCTGCATGAGCCTGCGGATGGCGGTCGACCGCACCCGCTGCAGCGGGAGCGGCGTGTGCGCCGAGCTGTCCCCCGACGTGATCAGCCTCGACGACTGGGGGTACCCCATGGTCGCGGTAGGCGGCGTGCCCGAACAGCTTCTTGAGACGGCACGACTGGCGGTGTCGAGCTGTCCGGTGATGGCGCTGCGCCTGGCCCCGGACGCCCGCGATGCGACGACAAGACTCACAGGCGTTTCACAGCCGAAGGTCACGTTGCGGTAAGGCGACATCACCAGACTGAACACCAGACGGCAACACGGTCGGATCGACACCCAACACCACCCCGGAGGTAACGCCCCGATGAGCGACAACACCACCGCCGATGAGGCCGGCCTCGCGCCCCCGCCGCCGCCTCCTCCCCCACCGCCCACCTCCCCATCACGTCGCCGTGTGATCGGCGGCAAGGGCGCAGCGGTTGCGGTTGCAAGCGGCCTCGTCGTCGGCGGCGTCGCGGGTGGATACGTCATCTCGCAGGCCGCGACCTCGTCACCGAGCGCCACGAGCAGCCCCTCAACGTCCGCGCCGCGCGATGGTCACCCGGGCTTCGGTGGCGGCGATCCCGCCGCGCGAACCCAGGACATGCAGCAGGTGGCCACGGCAATCGGCATCACCACCACGCAACTGCAATCCGAGGTGTCGGCCGGCAAGACCATCGCCGCGATCGCCAACGAGCACAGCGTCGAAGCCGCCACGGTGATCTCCACTCTGGTCAAAGACGAGAATTCTGAGATCGACGCTGCGGTGACTGCGGGCACGCTGACCAGCACCCAGGCGGCCCAGTTGAAGTCGCAGACCACTCAGCGGGTGACCGACATGGTCAATGGCACCCGACCCGCGCACGGCCCCGGTGACCGCGGCGGCCCGCACGGGATCCAAGCCGAGGACCAGCAGGTGATCGCCACCGCCATCGGAATCACCACCGCGCAGCTCCAGACGGAGCTGACTGCCGGCAAGACGGTCGCCGCCATCGCGGTCGAGCACAACGCCACTGCGGCGACGGTCATCAACGCCCTGGTGAGCTCGGAGAACAGCGAGATCGACAAGCGAGTCGCCAGCGGGGGGATCACCGCCGCTCAGGCAACTCAGGAGAAGACACACACCCAACAGCGGGCCACCGACGAGGTCAACGACACCCATCCAGCGGGCGCGCCGGACGGACCGCACGACGAACCACCCAACGCGCCCCCAGGGTCAACGACAACCAACTGACGTCCGTCACCCCTCTTCCCGAAAGCCCGCTCTCATCCGAGAGCGGGCTTTCGTCTGCTCAGAGGTGCGACCGGTAGAACGCCGTGATGTTGGCGAGCACGGCGGCGCGGTTCCTGGTGAACTGGTGGTCGTCGCCGGGGTACGTCCGGTAGTCGACTGCGGCGGTCCCCGCCGCCTGCAGCGCGGCATAGAGATGGTCTGAGAAAAGCTTGGGCACCTGGCTGTCGCTCACGTCCTCGTCGATCTGCACAGCCGCGCTGCTCGCGGCGACGTAGTTGATCGGTGAACAGCTGTTCCAGAAGTCGGGAGCGGTGCGCGGTGTCCCCTGCGTGGCGATGAGCGACTGCGCGACCTGCTCCTGCACGGTTGGAGGCGGCGCGGTGGGAGTCGGCGTCACCGGATGCCAGTTGAAGAAGATGTCGTTCAGAGAACCCACCACGGCGGACATCAGCACCACCGCCTTGACGTCCGGCGAGATCACCATGGCGCGCAGCGCCTCATACCCTCCGAGGCTATGGCCGAACAGGCCGATGCGAGTGGGGTCGACGCGTGGATCGACCTTGATCGTGCTGATCAGGTTGAGAAGGTCGTACGTGTACACGGGCGAGAGGTAGCCACCCTCGGCGACCCCCTGGCTCTGTCCATGCCCGCGAAAGTCGGGCTTGAGCACCATGTACCCAGCCCGCGCGAAGGTGGCGATGAACTGCGCGTACGATCCGTCATCAGTTCGGTAGGTGCGCGGGTCGATGTACCCGTGACTGACGACGACCACCGGCCAGCCCGCCTTCGGACGTGGGCCATCGGGCACGCTCAGCAGTGAGTACTCGGTGAGACCGTCGGAGACGAAGGACACCACGCTGCTGACATAGCCGCCCTGGTCGCCCTCAGAACGCACCGGTGTCAGTGCGCTCGCCGGGTAGCTGCGCGCGCGCATGGCGGCGATGGTCAGCGGGT
>JALZAG010000229.1 GCA_030948445.1 Candidatus Dormiibacterota bacterium | reverse complement strand
ATTCGACTACTCCCTCTGCAAGAACGACAAGGCGAACATGGCGTATTCCGCCAAGGTGATCCGGGACATCGTGCTCGCCTCCGGCGCCCAGGACGTCCTCACCATCCAGCGCTTCGCCCACCTCGTCGGCGGTTGCCGGATGGGGACGGATCCCTCCAACAGCGTGATCTCGAGCGACCACCAGTCATGGTCGGTTCCCAACCTGTTCGTGGCCGACGGCAGCGTATGCCCCACTCAGGGAAGTGCCAATCCAGCGCTGACGATCATGGCGCTGGCCTCACGCCTCGCCGAACGTCTGGCAACACGCGAGGTCGATCCCGCCGGGCATTCGCGCGATCGTGAGCCGGCACATTCAGCGAGGAGTACACGGTGACCCAAAAGGAACACGAAGTTGTGGTGGTGACCGGCGCGTCCGGTGGCGTGGGCCGCGCGGTCGCCCACGCCTTCGCGCGCCGTGGCGCGCACGTCGCGCTGTTGGCCCGGGGCGAGGAGAGCCTGCGCGACGCCGCTGGCGAGGTCGAGGAGATGGGCGGGAAGGCGCTGGTGATTCCCACGGACGTCGCCGACGCTGACGCGGTCGAGGCTGCCGCCCAGCAGGTCGAGCAGGAGTGGGGGCCGATCGACGTCTGGGTCAACGACGCGATGGCGACGGTGTTCGCCCCGTTTGTCGACATCACTGCCGAGGAGTATCGGCGCGCGACTGAGGTGACCTACCTTGGCACAGTGCACGGCACCATGTCGGCACTGCACCGGATGGTTCCGCGGGATCACGGCACGGTGGTACAGGTCGGGTCAGCGCTCGCCTACCGTGCCATTCCGTTGCAGTCCGCGTACTGCGGTGCCAAGTTCGCGATCCGCGGATTCACCGACAGCGTGCGCACCGAGCTCCTCCACAGCAAGAGCCGCGTTTGGATCTCGATGGTACAGCTGCCCGCGGTGAACACCCCGCAGTTCGCCTGGTGCCGCACCAAGCTCCCCAACCATCCCATGCCGGTTCCGCCGATCTATCAGCCGGAGGTTCCCGCGGAAACGGTGTACTGGGCCGCACATCATCGCCGTCGTGAGGTGTTCTGCGGAGCCAGCGCGGCAGCCGTGATCCTGGCCAACAAGCTGGCGCCGGCGATCGCCGATCGCTACCTGGCAAAGACCGGGTACAAGTCACAGCAGATCGCGGACATGCCTGTTGCGGCCGACCGACTCAACAACCTGTTCCAACCCGTCCCGCGGCTGGCGTCGACCCACGGGATGTTCGACGATCAGGCGAAATCCCGCAGCCTTCAGGTGTGGCTGACCACACATCGGCGCAGCGTGGTGGGAGCAGTGGTCGGCAGCGCAGCAATGGCAACCGGCGCGTGGCGGACGGTCCGATCGTGACCGCGACAGCCGTCACCAGGGCCGGCGTCATACCGTCGGGCGAGCAGATCGATCTGCGCCGCGACGGCCATCATGCGGTCATCGTCGAGGTCTCGGGAGGCGTCCGCTCGTATGAGGCGGACGGCCGACGGCTGCTCGACGGTTATGGCCCCCACGAGATGTGCTCTGGAGCACGTGGGCAGCTGCTGGTGCCATGGCCCAATCGCCTCCGAGACGGGCGATATGACTTCAACGGGAGCTCGTACCAGGTGCCCTTGACCGAACCCGAGAAGCACAATGCGATTCACGGCTTTCTGCGCTGGGAGAGCTGGCGTGTCGCCGACCGGTCGGACGATCGGGTCGTCATGGAACACACGCTCCACCCCCGCGCCGGCTATCCGTTTGCGCTGCGGGTGGAGGTCGAGTACCGGGTCGGCGCGGACGGCCTGTCGTCAAAGGTGACCGCGACCAACGTGGGCGATCACCCCTGTCCCTACGGCATGGGCGCGCATCCGTACCTCCGGGTGGAGGCAGACACCCTCGAACTCTGCTGGCTCGAAGCTTCCGGCAGCAGTTACCTCATCGAGGACGACCAGGCCATCCCGGTGGACACCGCCGATGTGGACGGAACGAAGTACGACTTCCGCCGTCGTCGTCAGATCTTCGGTACAGAGTTGGACACTGCATTCACCAACGTGACGCGCGACCGGTCCGGTCGGGCTTGGGTGCGACTGTGGCGAGGCCGCGAGGACCACGGTGTCGGGCTGTGGATGGATGAACGCTACCCCTACTACATGTTGTACACCGGTGACACACTGCCTGAGCGGGCGCGCCGGCGGCGCTCGATTGGCGTCGAGCCGATGACCTGTGCGCCGAACGCGTTCTCATCCGGGGACGGGTTGATCAGCCTGTCTC
>JALZAG010000227.1 GCA_030948445.1 Candidatus Dormiibacterota bacterium | reverse complement strand
GCCAGCCGGCCCGCTCTCAACAGTGTCTTTCTCTACCACTGCGTGCAGGCGGGGCTCGACGCCGCGATCGTCAACCCGGCGCATATCACCCCATACGCGGAGATCGGTGCCAAGGAGCGTGAGCTCGCCGAGGACCTGATCTTCAATCGCCGCGAGGACGCACTGGCACGCTTCATCGGCCATTTCGACGGGGCCGGTGACACCGCGGTCGTCGACAGCACCGTCGACCCGTTTGCCGGGATGGATCCTGCGCAGCGCATCCACGCCCAGATCCTGCAGCGCCGTCGTGACGGCATCGAGGAGCAGATCGACCTCGCCGTGGCTGGGCGCGACCCCGTCGAGGTTCTCAACGAGGTCCTGCTTCCGGCGATGAAGGAGGTCGGTGACCGTTTCGGCGCTGGGGAGTTGATCCTGCCGTTCGTGCTGCAGAGCGCCGAGGTGATGAAGCGCGCGGTCGGCCAGCTGGAGAAGTACCTCGACCGCGTCGAGGGGACGTCGAAGGGGACCGTGGTTCTCGCCACCGTGTACGGCGATGTGCATGACATCGGCAAGAACCTGGTCAACACCATCCTCAGCAACAACGGGTACACCGTGCACGACCTCGGCAAGCAGGTGCCGCTGGCCACCATCATCGACCGCGCGGTCGAGGCCAAGGCCGACGTCATCGGGCTCAGCGCGCTGTTGGTGAGCACCAGCAAGCAGATGCCACTCTGTCTGCACGAGCTCGACGCGCGCCAGCTCAGCTTCCCGGTGATCATCGGTGGCGCGGCCATCAACCGCGGCTTCGGCCGGCGCATCCTCACGCTCGACGACGGCCGGACGTACGACCCGGGAGTCTTCTACTGCAAGGACGCGTTCGAGGGCCTCGACACCGTCGAGCAGCTCGTCGACGAACCGCGTCGCACCGCGCTCGTCGAGCGCGCTCGCGCTGAGGCAGTGCAGCAGGTCGAGCGCGACCAGCAGCGTGACGCCCGCCGCCACGCTGCCGCCGCGGAGGCCGGCAACGGACCCGTGCCGGCGCGCAGCGCGGCCCGCACCGACGTTCCCATTCCCACGCCGCCGTTCTGGGGCGCGCGTCACCTCGCCGACATCGACCTGGACGCCGTCGTCCCGTGCATTGACCGCAACTCGCTCTTCAAGATGAGCTGGCAGTTCCGCGGCGTCCACGATCCGCAGAAGTGGGCCAAGCTGCTCGCCGACGAGCTCGAGCCCCGGCTGGCTCGCTCCATCGACGAGGCCCGCCACGGCGACTGGCTGCGCCTGCAGGCCGTGTACGGCTACTGGCCCGCGCTGGCCGACGGTGACTCGGTGGTCATCTACGACCCGGACAAGCACGACGTCGAGATCGCTCGCTTCGCTTTCCCGCGGCAGCGAGCCCAGAACCGCCTCTGCCTCGCCGACTACGTGCGGCCGCTCAGCGAGGCGCGCGACGGTGAGCGTGATGTTGTTGCCCTCCAGCTGGTCACCACCGGCCCCGGCGCGTCGGAGCTCAGCGCCGAGCTGCAGCGCACCGGCGAGTACGACGACATGCTCCGCGTCCACGGCTTCGCGACCCAGATGGCCGAGGCAACCGCGGAATGGGTGCACGCACGGATGCGCGACGAGCTCGGGCTCGAAGCCGACCGCGGGCGTCGCTACTCATGGGGTTATCCGTCGTGTCCGGAGCTCGAGGATCATCAGACCTTCTTTCGCATCGTGCCCACCGACCTGATCGGCGTCGAGCTCACCGAGGGCTTCCAGTTGGTCCCCGAGCAGTCCACGGCGGCGATCGTGTTGCACCACCCGGAGGCGCACTACTTCGCGGTGTACGGCGGCGGCGAGGGCGAGGGTCCTGGGTCTCCGGAGCCCACGCGTGAGGTGGTGGGCGCCGCTCAGTCCCGGTAGCGGTCGATGAGGTGGCTTTCCTCGGCCCACTGCTCGCGATAGAAGCGGCAGGTGCTCGGGTCACTGATGCACGGCGGCACCGGGTGCCTTCCTGTGAAGTGATGGGTGCGGTGGTCGACATGGCAGTCGGCCTTGTAGCGCGTCAGCAATCCCAGCGCGGCGCGCTCACGCAGGATCTGCTCGAGGTAGGGACAGCGTTGCGTCGGCATGCGGCGCAACGGCCGCACCGGTGCGTCGTCCTGGTCACCCCACGGTGGTGGCGGCTCGGCGCGCATCGGTCCCCCTGCGGCGGTCAGGCCGCGAGCATGGACTGGATGCGCGAGGCGAGCTCCTTGATCTTGAACGGCTTCGCCAGCGTCTGAACGTTGCCGTATGCCTCGAGCTTGGGCGTCGTGGTCGCGTTGACCAGGGCACTGACCACCAACACCTTGGCATCCTCGCCGTGGTCGGCGCGGATCTTCTCGAGAACCTGCGTGCCGCTCAGCTCGCCCGGCAGCATGAGGTCGAGCAGCACCAGGTCAGGCTTGAAATCGGTGAAGACGGTGAGGCCCTCGTCGCCGCTCTTGGCGACGCGCACCTCGTACCCCTCCATTGTGCAGAGGAGCGACTCGATGTCGGCGAGTGCGTAGTAGTCCTCGATGATGAGAACGCGTTTCATTGGGGTCGCCGGTCAGAGGAAGGGGTCTGCAAGGCCGTCTGAGCATAGCAAGCACCCCGTGAGCTTCGGCCACGGTGCGACAGAAGCGTGACCTGGCTGTCCAGCCGGTGTTCAGGCCCCGCGCACGATCACGGTGGCCGTCCCCAGGCCGCCGCCGCAACACATCGTCTCGAGGCCGACGTGTGCGTCGCGTCGCTCCAGTTCGTGCAGGAGCGTGGTCATCAGCCGGGCGCCCGACGCCCCCAGCGGGTGGCCGAGTGCGATCGCACCGCCGTTGACGTTGACTCGTGCCATGTCGGGATGATGCTCGCGCTCCCAGGCGAGGACTACCGGTGCAAACGCCTCGTTGACCTCGAACAGGTCGATGTCGTCGATGGACATCCCGCTGCGCTCCAGGACTCTGCGCGTCGCCGGGATCGGACCGGTGAGCATGGTGACCGGGTCGACGCCCACGACCGCCTGCGCCCTGATGGTGGCGCGCGGGGCGAGCCCGAGCTCGCGCGCCTTCTCGGCGGACATCAGCAGGATTGCCGATGCGCCGTCGGTGATCTGCGAAGAGTTGCCAGCGTGGAGGATCCCGTCGGACCGGAAGGATGGCTGCAGCTGCGCCAGGGTCTCGACCGT
>JALZAG010000214.1 GCA_030948445.1 Candidatus Dormiibacterota bacterium | reverse complement strand
CCGGCAGCGCAGCGCCCTTGGCGAGGATCGATTCGACACGCAACTCGGTCAGGTCGCTGCGATACCCGGCCATCTTCCGCGAGCGCTTCTTGGCCTTGTACTTGAAGATGCGCAGCTTCTCTCCGCGGGTGTGCGCAACCACGGTGACGGCGACGCGCAGGCCGTCGAGTTCCTTGCCAAGAGCTGTCGTGCCGTCGCCCCCGGTGAGCAGCACGGGTTCAAGCCCGACCACACTGCCGACCCGGGCGTCGAGACGGTCGACGACCAGGCGATCTCCGGCGCTGACCCGGTACTGGCGGCCGCCGTGCGAGAGGATGGCGTACATGTTCGCTCTTCAGGGAGATGGACGGACTGCGCTCACGCGTGCGCGCGTCTACCGCTGAGGTGACGCGAAAGGCAGGATAACACAGGCCAAAAGACGCTCGGAGCGGGGTCAGGACACCGCCACCGGCGCGACCGCGTGCAGGGTGAAGGTGTCGCCTTCGGTGTCGGTGATGCTGGCGTCGAGGGTGTAGGTGCCCGGAGGAACAGTTGACGGGGCGCTGCTGGGCAGCCCGGCAGCAGTACCCGGGTTCCCGGTGACCGACCCGCTCTCCGAAGGCGCGGGCGCGGGCGTGGGCGTGGCCGCAGGCCTGGGCGTGTTGAAACTGCGGCCCCCGCCCAGGACTGTGACCTTGAAGACGATGACGACGTATCCCGGACCGGCGTTGCTCAACGGGGGCAGGGTGAACCCGTCGTAGTACACCTCCAGGGTGTTCTTGATGGGGTCAACGCCCCTGTTGCGTGTCCCGTTCCCCGAAAAGGGGGTCACGCTGCCGGCGAAGGCCATCACCGGGGGCAGGGTGATGAGCACACCGACGTTGTGGGCCGGGCCGGTGCCGCCGTTGAGGATCCGCACCTGATAGGTGACGGTGCCACCTCGCTTGACCGCGGACGGGCTCGCGCTGGCCAGCGCACTGACGCTGGCTGCCGGGTTGAGGATGACGTTGTACGCGGCGGTGGTGGTCTGGCCTGCGTTGGTGTCACCAGCCGCGAACGCCTGCACCACGACTCCGCCGGGCTGACCGGCCACGTCGGCGGTGAAGGTGACATTCACCGAGGTGGCGACGCCGGCCCCGGCCGCGCCCGGGGGCGCCAGGGTCCACAGCCCGAAGATCGGTGTGGTGCTGTTGACTGCCGCATCGATCGGTTGGGTGCGGGTGGCCCCCGGTGCGGAGAGGCCGGTGGTGGCGTGGTAGCGGAAGGTGTCCGGCAGGGTGACGTGGACCGTGACACCGGTGACAGCCCCCGGACCGTTGTTGACCACGTGCACAGTGAAGGTGGCCTCGTCACCGGGCGCGTACTGCGGGTACGTGCTCGATTTGGTCGGGTCATAGGCAGCGCCGGTGTGCTCACCGGTGAGGCTGACGGTCAACTGCCCGCTGCCCGACCCGCACCCGGCGAGCGCGACCAGCAGCGGGGCGAGAAGAAGGGGTGCCGCCGCCAGGAGGGCGGGGCGTCGCAGCACCATCACCCGAACGGCGGAGGCCCGGCTCAGGCTCGCTGAGCGGCGCGGAGCGGGGCGAGGGGGCGACGGGCGGCGCGCGGAGGAGCCAGCGGTACGTCGGTGGCGGCGGGCAGCGGGTCGGGGTACCCCGCTTCGGCGAGCAGGCGCAGCGCGAGCGGCACATCGAGACCAACCACGGTGTCGATACGGCCGGTCACGGAATCGACGAGGTCTCCACCGCCGCCCTGGATGGCGTAGGCCCCCGACCGATCCAGGGGCTCACCTGAGTTGACATAGGTGTGGATCGCCTCATCGCTGTAATCGTGCATCTTGACGACGGACCGCCCCAGCCCCAGCGCCTCGCGGTCGGTCTGGGCGACGATGACGCAGATCCCGGTGAGCACGGTGTGGCGCAGACCACGGAGCTCGTACAGCATGGCCTGAGCTCGTTCGGGGGTTCCCGGCTTGCCGAGCGGTCCGCTGGGGCCGACCACGATGGTGTCGGCCCCGATGACGAAGCTGCCGACCGGCTGGTCGGCGGCGATGGCCACCGCCTTCTGCCGGGCGATGAGCTGCACCGCGAGATCGACGCAGATGCCTGGCGGCAACGCGCCATCCTCGGGGGGATCGACAACGGTGAACCGGATCCCCGCCCGGGTGAGCAGCTCGCGACGGCGGGGGCTCGATGAGGCGAGAACGATTCGGGCCATCAACTCCCCATGTGCGTTTGCTTCGTCTTCACGAAAACCCCTGCCCCTGCGCCCGCCGTCGTGCGCGCAGCACGGGTGAGCCGTATTCATCGTAACACCGCAGGCGATTGGAGAGATCAGGCGCGGCTGGACAGCAGGGCCAGGGAGGTGGCGACGACGGCCCCGGCGATCCCAGCGGTGCTCAAGGCCAGCACCGTCCAGCGGTCGCGCCAGCGGGCGAGGCCGCCGCTGACGGCGACGACGCCAAGCGACGCCAGGGCACACATGATCGGCGGTGCGTCGTGGAGTGCCTGCGGGATCACCAAGGCCGCCCCGGCCAGCGCCAGAGCGGCCGATACCGCTGAAGCCGCCCGACCAGCCGCGGACAGCGACCCAGCCAGCACCAGCAGGGTGGCCGCGACGACGCGCGCGGCGAGCGCCGCGCTCCCCCCCGCGGTGCTGATGGCGACGACGCTGACGGTGCCTCCCGCCGCTGCCAGCCCGACGATGGGGAGCGCCGCTGCCGCCGCCAGCGCGGAGAGCCGTCGGGCCCCCCCGCCGAGGTCGACCGCAACCGCCAGCAGGATCGTTACCACGACGGCGTTGCCGGCTACGCCGGCGGTGGGAGGCAGGCGCAGGGCGGGGGCGCCGACCATCGGCAGCATGGCGGTGGCCACGGCGGCAGCCAGGACGGGCAGTACGCTGGCGGCGGGGACCGGACCGGGCGGGACAGAGGCCGTCCTGCGCCCAGCCAGCCATCCGTGGAGCAGCGCCGCAACCGCGAGGAATGCCACTCCCGGGTAGACGGCAACGGCCAGCACTGCGTCGAGGAGGCCGGTGGGATCCATTGTGTCCCCTACCCGACGCCGAGGAGCGCGTGGAGGGAGGCGGTGGGAAGCAGGCCCACCGTGACGGCGGCAAGAGGTGGGATCCACGCCGCGAGCCGAGCGGCGCGGCCGGACAGCCCGTATGTGGAGTGCGTGCCCGCCGCCATGGTCGCGCGCAGCGCGATGACCATCACCCCACCGGCCACCGGAATAGCCGCGAGCAGGACGGTCCCGCCGAATGCGCTGGTGAGCGCGGTGATCAGCGCGAACCTGCCCCAGAACGCCGGCCCTGGTGGGACTCCGGACAGCGCGGCCCAGGCCACCCGTCGCGGTCGGGGAGACGCCGACGCGGGCTCCTGGAGCAGCAGGGGTCCGACGCAGAGATGGGTGATCATCAGGAGCAGGGTGCCCAGGCGTGCGCCGGCGAGTGGGGTCGCCAGCCCCATGGCCACCAGCCCGAGGTCGGCCAGCAACACCCTCGGGTAGCGGTCGCCGTCGGACACGCCGAGTCCTCGCAGAGCAGCCCACACCGCGCTGATCGCGCCCGCGGGCAGGAGGACGGCGGCGAACGTCACGCGTGCCTCGGCGGGGAGCACCGTCTGGAGCGGCTGGGTGGTGAGCAGCAGGGAGGGAAGCAGAAGCAGCGCCCAGGGAGCCAGGGCAGCTCCTCGGACGAGGCGGCTGCCGCCGCTCACCCAGCCGCCGAGGGGAACCAGCGCGAAGCCTGCGGCGATGCCCCCGGCCAGCAGGCCTCCGGCCAGGTGGGCACGCGGAGGCAGGACTGTGGTGTCCACCGGCAGAAATGGGGCGGCTCCGACAAGGGCTGCGGCACCGAGCGTGGCGACGCGGGCTGCTGCCAGGGTCGTCCGGGCGGGCGCGGCCGCCACCCACCGCGCTCCGAAGAGCGCGAACGCCGCGACAAAGCACAACCCCCAGGTCAGCGGCGACCCGCTCGCCAGCGCAACCGCCGACAGCGACCCGGAGGCCGCGATCACCAGGATCTCGCCGCTGTCGGGCGGCGGTGACAGCAGCATGCATAGGGTTGCTGCAAGGGCACACAGGAGCACCAGGCCGCCGGCTGCTCGTCCGAGCAGCAGCCCTCCCGGCGCTGCGGCCGCCGCCAGATCAGCGCCACCTCCGAGCGACAGGAGAGCAGCGACTGCGGCGGCCAGTGGGACCAGAGCTGCATAGCGCCGGCGACGCAGCCGGGGCAGCAGCAACGTGGCGATCAGCCCCCCGCCCGCCCAGGTGATCGCGACTGGGGCGACGCTCATGACGCGCTTCGCACCGTGCTGACGCCGACCGCGTGGCGGCCGCGCAACCAGCCAACGGCGATCGCCGCCGCGGGAGCGAGCGCGGCAGCGATCGCTGCCGTGGCCATGGTGTCAACACCGGCGCAGATGAACCAGGCGGCGGCGGCGGCGATGCCGAGGGTCGCCACCCCGACGGCGATGTCGGCGAGGGTACGAGCCGTGAGCAGCCGCATCCCGGCGCATCCCCAGATCAGCGCCGCCGGGAAGAGCACGCCGCTCACCGTGGAGGCGGAGCCCACGGGCACGTTGAAGCTCACCCACGATGCGCCCGGCAGGATGAGGACGGCGGTGATGGCGCGGATACTTCGGGGCCCGAACAATCCTTCGTTGCCACCGACCACCGGGACATTCGGGTCCACGCCCGCCATCCAGCTGACCCGGCGCGCGACGGCACGGCTCAGCGGTCCGGACAGGCCGGCGGCGACTGCCGCCGCTGCCAGCACCAGGGCGGCGTCGGCGCCGTAGAGGGTCGCCACCGACGGCGCCAGGCCGAGCGCGGCTGCCAGCGATGCATACGTCACGGCGTTGCGCCCGTCCACCATGGTCACGACGACCGCCGCCAGAAAGCCTGCGACGGCAAGTAAGGGCTCGTTGCTCTCCATCAGCGGAACCAGGCCACGGCAGCGACCGCGGCAGCAACGACCAGGGCTGTGCGCGGCTGCGATTCGAGCCACTGATCGAGGTTGTGAAGCCCGGTGGCGACGAGCCGCGAGGCGGGGGCGATGCGCCGACGGAGATGCAACAGAGGACGTAGCGGCGGCACACCCAGTGCCCGCGCCTGCGGTGCCGCGGCTGCGATGGGCTCGTCGCCCGCTACCACCACTGCGGCGGCGGCGCCAGCGAGCAGGACCGCCGCCCCGATCGTGAAGTACCCGGCCGCAAAGCCACCGCCGGGCGCCCCGAGAGCGCCCGCGTCGAGGTCGACTGACGCCGCCCCCCCGGCCAGCGGGGCAGCGACGTAGCGCAGCGCCAGGCCCGGGAAGAGACCGCCGGCAAGGCCGGCGCCGACCGTCAGCACGGCGCCTGGGAACGCAGGTCGCCATCCGCGCCGGGGAGCGGCGACAGCCCGTGCGCCGGAGATCGCGGCCGCAGCGACAACGCCGACCAGGATCGCCAACTCCACGAACGCCGTCACCCCACGCTGCGCGACCGTTCCGAGGGCGACTGCAACAACCGCGAATGCCGCTCCTCCGGGCAATGCTGTGAGGGCGATGCTGGCCGCAGACCAGCCCGAGGGACTGCGGTTCCACGACGGGGCGGCGAGCAGCGCCAGCTCGAGCGCGAGGAAGACGCCCGCCAGCAGCGTTCCCGAGGTCGCCAGCGAACCACCGAAGAGACACACGAGCACCCCGGCGAGGACGGCCACGACGGACCGGCCAGCCGCCGCGAGCGTCACCGCGCGCCTGGCCGTATACGCGCCGAGGCACGCCACGGTCAGTCCGACAACGGCCAGGGCGATCGACGCGTTGCCGGGCAGCTGTCCGCCCGCGCTCTCCTGCAGACGAAGGAGAACGAGATAGCCGGCGGGCAAGGCGGCGATGGCTGCCCAGTCACGAGCCGCCGAGGCACCATCCCCGGGAACGGCGGCCGACAGGATCAAGGCGGCGCCGCCAAGCGCCCACGGGATGGCCAGCGCGCCCCCCACGGCTCCCTGGGGCACGAACGCCAGGTCGCTGCTACCGGCCGCAGCGACCAGCTCGGCGGCCGCGGCAAGCAGAGCCAGCCCCCCGGCTCCGATGAGGCCGGCGAGGATCGCGGCGGAGCGTGAGCCCGGTCCGCGCCTACCGCACAACAGCAGCGTGCCCGCCGCGATCAGCTGGACGCCGCCGCCGTCGAGGACGAGGTTGCCGGCTGCCGCGACTGTGGCCGTGCCGCCCAAACAGAGCAGGAGCGCAGCAAGGCGCTCGCCGTCCTGCCGCCGCCGCGGGAGGGCTAGGAGGGCCGCCAGGCAGCCGATCAGGATCACGGCCACCGCGGCCGAATCCGCGCGCGCCGTCAGGTCGACACCGGGGATCGCCGATCCGAAGCTCCGCTCGAGCGACCCGCCACCCGAGACCCCGGAGGCCACCGACAGCGTGAGCCCGCCGCACGTCGCGATCGCCACGGTGGCCACCACCGCCGCGAGCCGGACGCGGTGGCGAAGCTCGTGGACCACCGCGGCCCCGACCAGGGGCGCGGCCACGGCGAGAACCAGCCGCAGCCCTGCGCTCAGCATCGCCCCGGCTCAGCCGCTTCGGGTGACGCGGCCCAGCGGCGCGTGCCCCACCTCCTCCGCGCAGTACGGACAGACCGCCCATCCCAACCGGAGCACCCGGTCGCAGCCGTGACAGCGGCGCGCAAACTGGGTCCGGCAGTACGGAC
>JALZAG010000142.1 GCA_030948445.1 Candidatus Dormiibacterota bacterium | reverse complement strand
ATGCAGGGGCGTGCCGTCCTCCACGGTCAGCTCATAGCAGGACACGTGGTCGGGCTCGGCACGGATGACCCGGTCGAGCGTCTCGGCCCATCGACGATCGTCGAGGCCGGGGACCGCGTAGATGAGGTCGGCGCTGACGTTGTCGAAACCGGCCGCGCGAACCTCACGCACAGCAGCGATGGCGCGGTCGGCATCGTGGACGCGGCCGAGGAAACCAAGGATGTCCGCGTGGGTGCTCTGAACTCCGACGCTCACGCGGTTGAATCCGCTGGCCCGCCACGCCTGCGCCCGGTGCAGCGATGAGCTCGAGGGGTTGACTTCGAGCGTGACCTCGGCAGCCGGGGCGACGTCGAACGCGCCGCGCACCTCGGCCATCAAGTCAGCCATCAGGGTGAGGTCGAGGAGGCCCGGGGTGCCGCCCCCGACGAAGACGGTGCGCAGGGCACTGCCTTCCAAGACCGGCGCGAGTGCACGAATCTCTGCGCGGAGCGCGCCGATGTACTCGTGCTGACCCTTGACCCCAGCGACCGACACGAAGTCGCAGTACTCGCACTTCCTCTCGCAGAAGGGGATGTGCAGGTAGAGCGCGGTGACGTCGCCGGCGGCCATCAGCACCACTGTACGTCCGGGCCGCTCTCGGCGACCCGGACGCGCAGCCCGCGCCGTCCTACAGGAGGTGCACCGGCGAGTTCGCGTAGTTCACCGCGATGGTGAAGGTGTCGCTCGCGGTACCGCCCACAAGGGAGTAGTGCAGCTGCCAGTACGTGCTGCTGCTCGCGGTGCTGTACCCACCTGCGTAGTTGGACGGGATCTGCAGCTGGAAGAGCAGCCAACGCCCGTTGAAGAACGGCCCGGATCGGCCGCAGCCGGTCACCGTGGCCGTGGTCACCGCGGCCAGGTTGCTGTTCGTGGCCTGCACCAGCGGACTCGAACAGGAGTCGTCGCCACTTGAGGTGTTGGTGAGCAGGTTCGCGGTCGTCGGAGGCGTGTCGCGACTGACGCCCAGGTCGTAGATGGGCGCTGTTGCCGTCGGTGCGGCGAACGTGCACCCTCCCTGGCCGGCACCCCCGCAACTGGCGTCGTCCGGGTTGACGATGGAGATGGTGTTCGTGCCTGACACATCGCCGGGGTCGAAGATGTAGAAGTTGACCGTCTGGCCGGCGTAGTCAGCAGGAAGGTTGAACAGCGGAACCGAGAAGCCGCCGGCGCCGGGTGCCACCACGGGCGTGTAGACCGCGAGCTCATCGAGGGCGGAGACCTGGCACAGAGGATCGCTGCAGAGCGCGCCACCGGCTGACGCCAGCTGGACAGCGTAGCCCTTGTGCGCGCGCGAACACTGCGATGCGGTGGGATCATCGCCCGGTCGGAGGCCCTTGTAGTCGAGCATGTCGACGCGCAGCCGGTATAGGGACTTGGCGGCCAGCGGTTGGGCGAGCGGCGCCTTCACCGTGAAGATGTTGTATGTCGTGCCCGCGGTCGTCCAGCTCGTTGAGGCACTGGGAGGATTCCCCACGTCCACCCAGCCATGGAAGACGTTGGCATTGACATAGTTGAAGACCGAGACCACCTGCGGGTTGGGGTCTGACGGGGACAAGACCTGTCCGTTTCGCACGTCAGTGAAGGATGAGACGGCTCCGCTGGTAATGGTGACGTTGAGGGGGTCGACCACCACCTGGCTGACCGGCGTGTCGAGCCCGTGGTTGAAGCGGTCGCCCACACTGAACAGTGTGTACTCCATCGCCGAGTACTGGTCCGTGTAGGTGTTGCCCGAGAAGCTACCGTCCTGCTCGTGCATGTTGTACACGCCGCCCGATGGATTGAACCCGCCGTCCGGGGCGAACGCCGGGTTGTACACCTGCGCGTACCCGGCCGCTGACCCGGTGGCAATCGAGAAGTCGTAGCCACCCCGGGTGGGAAGCTGGTTGTATCCGCTCGGCATCGATGCCACGTCGGTCGTGGTCCCGGGGGTGTTGTTCAGAGCATGCACGTCGTTCGAGTCGCCCAACCCCGCCGGGTTGGTTGTGATGCTCTGCAGACAGGTGATGCTCGCGTTCTTGTTGTACGGGTCATAGGCGTCACCCTCGCCACGCGGGTTCCCGTAGCCCTCGGAGCGGAGGAAGTAGTAGCTCCCGGACGTCCCGAGCTGGCTGAGCGTGCTGCCCAGCTGGGCGCCCGGCTGACCGAGCGAGATCGGAGGAAGGTACAGGGCGGTGTCGGTGGCCGTCACCGGGTGGTCGGTGAATCCGAGGACGTGCAGGAACGTGGGTTGCACGTACGCGGTGACCTGGACCTGAATCTTGTTGTCCGCGCACGGGTTGGAGGCGGCGCCGCAGCCCGACGGGAAGCGCGACACAGTGACGGCCACCGGGTGGCCGTTGAGGGTGCTGCCGTTGACGTAGCCGTCGCGCGCGGTTGCCGCACAGGCTGCCTGTGCGGCGCTCCCGGCACACGTGGTGGTCGAGGCCGCGGTCAGGCCGGTGGGCATGTAGGGAACTCCGGCCAGCGCTGCCGCCGCGGCCGCGCGCTCGGCGCCGTTGTATGTGAGATACGCCATCCCGGCGTCCACCGCAAGCCCGGTTGCGGCGAAGAGCACGACGACGACGAGCGCGAAGATCGGCATGACCTGGCCCCGGCTCGAGGCCCGTCCACGGCGGTGCCTGTGCGGATGTCGATTGTCCATTGTCATGTCCCTGTCTCTGATGGTGCAAAGCACATCACCGCGTACTGCGAGGTCTGCGCGTTGAAGTACGAGATAGGCGCCGACGCGGTGAAGTGATAGACGAGGCGGACGCCGACAGCAACCTCGTTGGGATGTTGCTGGGTGCGCTTGTCAAGCGTGAAGCCGGCCGAGCCCTGCAGTGTCCAGGTGCCACTGACCAGCTTGTAGACGTCGGCAAGGTCGCCGGAAACGTACTTGCCGCCGATGGCTCCCGTGTCGTTGCAGAGACTCGACGCGGTGTTGCAGCTCCCGGACCCAACACAGGGGTCGTAGATGTCGATCTCGTCGAAGGACGACACGTTGCTCATCGACTTGGTGATGGTGGTCACCGCGGTGACGATGTTCTGGTCGACCGAACACGGGTCCGTCTTGCTCGCACCCATGCACGTGTCCGTCTGTGCGGTCGAGGTCCCGTAGCCGTAGTTGCCCAGCTCGGCGCCGAGCCGGCTCCCCGCCCGGGTGGCCTGGCCAGCCACGTTGAGGTCGGAGATGAAGGATCCCGCGGTATAGACCCCCATGAACAGCAGCAGGCAGACGGGCAGGACAAAGCAGAGTTCGATCACCGCCTGTCCCTTCTGCGCGCGCCGTCTCAGGTTCATGTGCCCGGCGCGTTCTGTGGTTCCAGACGGAACGTCTTGGTGGTGGTCAGGTTCGCGGTTCCAGACACCCCCGTGAAGAAGCGGTAGGAATAGCTGACCTTGAGCGCCACGAAGCTGCTCTGGCCGTTGTAGACGTTACGCGCCGCCGGCGGCCACGGAGGGCATCCCGAAGGATCCCCCGACGCACATTGCGACGTGTAGTGACCGCCATTGAGCACGCTCACCGTCGGGTTGGTGCCGCCGCCGATGAACTTGTACTGGTTGATGCACTCGAGGGCTCCGTCGACACCCGTGGGGCCCCCGCTACACCCGGTTTGGATTACCGGGGTACCGTCGCCATGGACGTTGAACCCGTCCCCGGTCGGGTTGACCACGAGCTGCTCGACGTCGATCTCCGACACGGTGATCAGCGAGGTCGCCCCCAGGCTCGACGATGCTGACATCCGCTGCAGGGAGGTGATGTCGGCGAGGGAGATCTTGCCCAGAGCGGCGACCGAGTTGCTCCCCACGGTGGTGGCCTGGTCCACCGCGTTGACGCTGAACAGGAGGAAACCGCCGTCGATCATCGCGAAGATGACGAAGAAGAACACCGGGGCGACCAGAGCGAATTCCACCATTCCCTGGCCGCGCTGACGGCGTCGTCCACTCCCGGACGTGACGGCAGGACGGATTCGCGCGGAGCGCATGGCCCACATCATCCGGGCCCCCGCAGCCACCGCCGCCGGCATCGGGGGAGTTGTTACACGCGCTTCGCAATCGCGTGAGCGTCCCGCCGGATCGAGGCGGTGCCCGAGCGGGCCCTCACCCCCTGGGAACGCTCCGCGGCGAAATCAGCGCTTGGGCCGGGATCTCGGCTTCGAGGTGGCGGCCTTGGCCGACGTGGTGGCGTCGGATGGCTTCCGGTCGGTCCGGCCCGAGGCTGCGCGCTCCAGCATCCGCGCCCTGGCCCGCCGCGCAGGCGCTCCCAACAGCCGGCTGAACCCCGGGTACAGGGTCACCGTCCCAAAGAGGGCGATGACGTCCGAGAGCGCGATGAGCAACCCGTCACTGAGCTTCAGGCTGCGGATGAACTGGTCACTCGTCTGGTTCCCGTTGGCTGGGTGGACGAAGACCGTGGAGAGCATCAGGGCCACCAACGCATACATGACGCCCAGCGACAGTGACTCGAGGAGGCGCAGGTTGCGAGGCTGACCGGTGAGGCGGCGCGCCAGCGGCATCACGAGCACGCAGGCGATCACCAGATACTGCGGCTGGAAGAAGAACATGTCGATGATCAGCGGATTGGCGCGCTGGGTGAGGTGGATGATCGCCCCGACCGGGATCTGCAGAACGAAAGCCATGCCGAGTAGCGCGAGCAGGCCGCGCGCGGTCCAAGGCACGTCCCGAAGGTCGCCGACAGCTGGGGCCGGCGGGCGGCGCGACCGCACCCGCTTGGCATCGGCCACCGGAAGCGCGGCGACCGCCACCTGCGGCTCAGCGGCGGCGACCGCGGCCGTTCTCGACTTGGCGGGACGGCGCCGCTTCTTGGTTGCCATGTCTAGTCGTCCAGCTTGAGGACTGCCATGAAGGCCTCCTGCGGGATCTCGACGTTGCCCACCCGCTTCATCCGCTTCTTGCCCTCCTTCTGTTTCTCGAGCAGCTTGCGCTTGCGGGTGATGTCGCCGCCGTAACACTTGGCGAGAACATCCTTGCGCATTGCCGAAACGGTCTCACGGGCGATGATCTTGCCGCCTATCGCCGCCTGGATGGGAACCTCGAAGAGCTGGCGCGGGATCAGCTTGCGCAGGCGCTCCGCGAGCCGGCGACCCTGGAAGGCGGCCTTGTCACGATGCACGATCATCGACAGTGCATCGACACGCTGGCCGCCAACGAGGATGTCCAGCTTGACCAACTTCTCAGCGCGGAACCCGGTGATGACATAGTCGAGCGAGGCATACCCGCGGCTGCGGGACTTCAGCTGGTCGTAGAAGTCGTGGATGATCTCGCCGAGCGGCAGGTCGTAGATCAGGGCGACACGGTCGCCAGGTTGGTACTGCATGTCGAGAAGCTCGCCGCGCCGATCCTGGCACAGCTCCATCAGCGGTCCAACGTAGTCCTTGGGCACGAAGATCGTGGCGCGGGTGCGCGGTTCCTCGATGACCTCGACGTGGGCAGGATCAGGAAGCATGGCGGGATTGTCGACGGCAACCATCTCGCCACTGCGCATCCGCACCCGGTACTCGACGGTCGGGGCGGTGGTGAGCAACTCGAGGTCGAATTCGCGCTCGAGGCGCTCCTGCACGATCTCCATGTGCAGCAGGCCGAGGAACCCGCAGCGGAAGCCGAAGCCCAGCGCCACAGACGACTCCGGCTCGTAGACCAGCGAGGCGTCGTTGAGGTTGAGCTTGGACAGCGCTTCCTTGAGGTCCTGGACGTTGTCGGAGTCGATCGGGAAGATTCCCGCGAACACCATCGGTATCACCGTGCGGTACCCGGGCAGCGGACGCGCGGCCGGGTTGGCAGCATCGGTGACGGTATCGCCCACCTTGCTGTCGCGCACGTCCTTCACCGAGGCGACGACGTAGCCGACCTCGCCCGGGCTCAGGGAGCCCGTCGACATCATCTGCGGCCGGAAGACGCCCGCCTCATCGACCACGAAGTCCTTGCCCGTGGCCATCATGCGGATGCGCTGGCCCTGGCGAATGACCCCGTGGACCACACGTACGTACACGATGACCCCTCGATAGGCGTCGTACTTGCTGTCGAAGATGAGCGCCTGCAGGGGCGCGTCCACCTCGCCTGTCGGTGGTGGCACCCGCGCCACCACTGCTTCGAGGATCTCGTCGATGCCGATTCCCTGGCGAGCACTCGCCAGCACCGCGCCGTCGCCGGGCAGGCCGATCACGTCCTCGATCTCCCTGCGGACCAACTCCGGGTCTGCGGCGGGCAGGTCGATCTTGTTGATCACGGGGATGATCTCGAGGTCGGCCTCCAGCGCCGCATACACGTTGGCGAGCGTCTGTGCCTCGATTCCCTGGGACGCGTCCACGACCAGGACGGCCCCCTCACATGCGGCCAGTGAGCGCGAGACCTCGTACGCAAAGTCGACATGGCCGGGCGTGTCGATGAGGTTGAGTTGGTAGGTCACCCCGTCGGTCGCCTCGTAGTCGAGCCGCACCGCCTGCGCTTTAATGGTGATGCCACGCTCACGCTCGAGGTCGAGGGTGTCGAGCAGCTGGTCCTGCATGTCACGCAGCGCCACGGTGCCGGTTCGCTCCAGGAGCCGATCCGCGAGGGTCGACTTGCCGTGGTCGATGTGGGCAATGATGCAGAAGTTGCGGATCAGCCCGAG
Organism: Candidatus Dormiibacterota bacterium; assembly: GCA_030948445.1. The sequence goes on along the minus strand of JALZAG010000142.1, from coordinate 660 downwards.
GGCCTTCGAGGACACGAGCGGCCATGCTAGCCGCGTCCGCTCTCATATGATCCGGCTGATGGCCACCCGCAGGCGCGTGACGACCGGCCGGCGCGTCGCGGCCGACCCCACCGGCGGAAAGCGTGCTCTGGTGCTGTGCGGCGGCGGCATCACCGGTCTGACGTATGAGATCGGGGCCTTGCGCGCGCTGGACGACCTCTTGGTGGGAAGCAGCGTCAACGACTTCGACATCTATGTGGGAACCAGCGCCGGCTCGATGGTCGGCGCACTCCTCGCCAACGGCATCACCCCTACGGAGATGGCCCTGGGCCTGGAGGGGAGCAACCAGTTGCTGCGGCCGCCCTCGCGGTGGGGGCTCTACCGACCCAACATCGCCGAGGTGGCCAGTAGGGTCGCCAAGCTCCCCCGCCTCACCCAGGAGATCGTCTGGGAGCTGGCCCGTCACCCGGGCAAGCTGAACCCCGTCGACATCGTGGGCATGCTGAGCCCCCTGTTGCCCTCCGGCGTCTTCAGCAACACCGAGCTGGTGCGCTTCCTCGAGCGCTTGCTCGCTCGCGAAGGCTTCAGCAACGACTTTCGCAAGCTCGAATCGGAGCTGCACATCGTCGCCTGTGCGCTCGACTCCGGCCAGCGGGTGGTCTTCTCACGCTTCAACGAGCG
>JALZAG010000114.1 GCA_030948445.1 Candidatus Dormiibacterota bacterium | reverse complement strand
AGATCCTGCTCTTCGATGAGCCCGATTCCGGGCTGGATCCGGTCCGAACCACACTCCTGTGCGACCTGATCCGGGAAATAAGCGCAAAGTATGAGGCTACCTCGATCGTGGTCAGCCACGATGTGGGTGCCGTGCGGCGCTTCGCCGACAATATCGGCATCCTCTACAAGGGGAAGATGCGCCACTTCGGCAATAAGAAGGAAATCGAGGAATCGGACGACGAATTCGTCCATCAGTTCTTCAATGCCTCCGGTGAGGGGCCCCTGGGGATGGACTGACAGGAAGGTGAGCACGAAGTCGACGATCGCCGGTGTCGGGGTCGCCGCCATCCTCATCGGAGGAGCGGGATTCGCGCTGGTGTCGCCGCACGTCCTGGGAACCAAGTACCACCAGTTCCAGCTGACCTTCCCCACCGGTGACGGCCTGGTCTCCGGCAGCGACGTGCTCGAGGCGGGGTCGAGGATCGGAACCATCAGCGACATCCAGCCGACCACCGACAACAGCGCCCTGGTCACCGTGCAGATCAGCGAGGACCACTGGCCTCTCCACACGGGCCTCACCGCCGACATCCGACCCAAGTCGCTGCTGGGCGAGAAGTACGTCGACATCCACGACGGCAGTACCAGCAAGCCCGCGTTCGACGCCACCACCGTTCTGCACGAGACGCAGCAGGCCGTGCCGGTGGAGCTTGACCAGTTCATCAACAGCCTCGACGCGCCCACCCGCAACGCAGCGCGGATCCTTCTCAGCGACCTTGGCGCCGGCGTCGCCGGACGCGGCCTGAGTCTCAACGAAGCCATCGCAGCGGGGAAGTCCAACCTCGCCAATCTGGCGGTGTTCGGGACCACGCTCAACAACCGCGACGCCGACCTCGACCGCATCCTCGTGGGCCTGGATGGGGTGCTCGCCAAGCTGACCACCAGCGACCAGCTGACCCAGATGAGCCAGCTGATCACCAACGGTCAGCAGACGCTGAACGCCATCGAGACCCAGCAGACCGCCTTCAGCCGGCAGTTCGTCGACGCTCAGACGGCGCTTGGCGAGCTGAACACGGCAATCGACAGCGCTGTGCCGTCCCTGCGCGCCACCCTCAATGTGGCGCCGCAGCTGCTCAATGCAACTGACCAGGAGTCACGCCTGCTCGCCTTCCTCGGCTCAGTGGCCAACAACAACACAGTGCTCAGCGCGCTGGACAGCGGGTTGGCGCAGGGCCCGACGACCACGGGTGGCGCGCTCGAGACGTACTCCAATGGAGCCCCGTCGCAGCCGATCTTCCGGATCTGCCTGGTGAACCCCAACAACGTGGGCTCGTCTTGTCAGGGCAACAGCTTCAAGCCTGCAGGGAAGGACCCCGTCCCGGCGTCGTACAACCCCGGACAGGGCGACATGAACCTGCTCGCCGCCTGGTTGGGTGACTAGCGGTGCGTAGTCGCTGGAATCTTCCGATCTTGTTGACATACGTCGGCGTCTGCGTGCTTGCGCTGGGGTTGATCATGCGCGGGCTGCAGTTCGGGGTTCCATGGAGCCATCCGTACCAGGTCACCGCAACCTTCACGGACGCCGACAGCATCCTCGCCAACAACGAGGTGTTCATGAATGGCACCAAGGTGGGCTACGTCAAAGCGGTGACAGTCGGCGGCGGTCACGCCCAGGTGCAGATGATCTTCGACAACCTCAACGCGGTTCCACTGCACAGTGACGCCACTGCCCAGGTACGCAAGAAGAACCTGCTGGGCGAGACCTACATCGATCTCACTCGAGGGACGGACGCCGGGAAGATCCAGTCGGGAGGGGTCATCCCCGTCAACCACACGGTGCCGATCACGGAGATCGACCAGGTACTCGCGGTGTTCGATCCGGCCACCGTGCAGCGCGTGCAGTTGCTCATCAACGCGCTCGGTGAAGGCACCACCAACAATGGCGACCGCATGAACACCTCCGCGGCGTCCCTCAACACCCTGGTCACCGTTTTGAACGGCCCGGCGACGGAGTTGTCTGTGCGCAAGCAGCAGGTCAACGACATCGTGCTCGAGCTCCAGAAGTTTTACACCGTCCTATCCAATCAGCGCGAGCAGGTGCGCCAGGAGTTCGGCACCTGGACGGCTGTGATGCAGCAGCTGGCCAACCAGGAGTCATCGATTGGGGGCACCGTGCGCCAGGCCGACACACTTCTGCAGAACCTCGACGTGCTGTTCACCGGCGAGGGGGGCAACCTTCACGCGACGCTCACCAAGTTGCCAGACACGCTGACACAGCTGAACAACTTCCTCGATCAGAGCACGGGTATCCTCGCCAACATCGCCCAGTACCGCACCGCGATCCACGACGTGTTCCCCAACCTCGGCAGCTCTTTCTTCGACAAGGATCCGGCCAACAACAACCAGCACTTCTGGTCGGTCTTCTCGGTCGACTGCGGCGGCGGCTGCTCAGGCAAGGCGTCGCAGACCACGCCCAATTCGAGCGCGCCCAACGCCAGTTGGGCCGCGGCGATGGGGGGCTGACCGTGGACCGCAAGCGCGTCTATATGAACGGCGGCATCCTGGCCGCGTTCACGATCTTCTGCTTCCTGGTCATGGAGTTTCTGGCGATCAACATCGGCCAGCCGAACCCGCTCTCGTCCAACTACACCCTGCATGGAGTGTTCGCGGATGCCGACGGCATCCCCACGGCAGCAGATGTGCGGGTCAGCGGCGTGGGCGTCGGCAAGGTCACCTCGATCTCCCACGACCCCAAGAGTCCCGGTTTCACCGTGGTGACAATGCAGATCAGCGACACCAAAGCGGTGCCGGTGTACAGCAACGGATTCGCCAAGGTGCGCCCCAAGACGCTGCTCGGCGAGAAGTACATCGACCTCACGGTCGGATCGTCGGCTGCAGCGGAGGCGATCACCTCCGGGGGCTACCTGGCCGTGGCGGAGACGGGCAAGGACGTCTCCAACGACGAGATCTTCAACGCCTTCGACGCCACCACGCGGTCCCAGCAGCAGCAGGTGCTGGCGGCCCTCGACTCCGCCACCAAGGGGCGAGCAGGCGACATCCAGGCGATCCTTCCCCAGCTCCAGCAGGTCGTGGCCAACCTGACCCCGGTGGCGCAGGTCTATGAGAAGGACCAGCCCCAAACTGACAGCATCTTCGTGCAGCTCAACACCATCATGCAGGCACTCGCGGATGAGCACACCCAGCTCGCGGGCTTCCTCGCCAATGGAAACGTGGCACTTGGTGCCATCGCCCAGAAGGACCAGGCGCTGGTGGCCACCCTGCAGGAGGCGAGCAACGTAGCCACCGAGCTCAACGCGGCGATGACCCCAACGATCGCAGCCCAGCGCAAGGCTCTCGACGAACTTGCCGCCACCCTGGACTCAGAGAACAAACTTCTCTTCGACATCGTCGGACCCAAGTGCAACGGACACCCGTGTGGAATCGACACGGTCATCGCGGGGACTCTCAACGGGCAGGTGGCGTACCCGAACGACCAGCTCAACGTCACCACGCCGAACGGTGAGGCGGTCACCGGTCTCTGGGACTCGATGTTCTCTCAGCCGGGATCTTCAGGCACAAATGGGAATGGGGCCAGCAACTGCAGCAACGCTGGTTCCTGCGCCCTCAACATCGTCCTGTCTTTCCACTGCGACACCATCGCCCAAACGGTGGGCGGATTCCTCAGCTTCCTGACCCCCGCTCAGCAGAAGACCATCCAGGACACGTGTCAGACGCTGACCGGCCACGGCATCATCCCGGTCTCGGTGCCGGGCAACGCGAGTTCCAATCAGTCCGCGTTCCTGGCGGGGTTGTTCGGATGATCGTGAAAATGGTCCGACTGCTCGCCTCGTCGAAGGGTCTCTTCGTGGCCGCTGTGATCACGGGCGCCATCTCCGGATTGGGACTGTCCTTTGGCGGTGCCTCGCACACCGTCGTCGCCCAGTTCAGCAACGTCAACGGCCTCACCGGCGGCAATGAGGTGCGCATCGGCGGCATCGAGGTGGGCAGCGTGCAATCCCTCGATGTGATCGCCAACCCGCAAACGGGTCAGCAATCCGCAAGGGTTTCGTTCACCGTCGACAACGCGCACTGGCCATTGCGCCAAGGGACGACGGTTGCGGTCCGGCCCAAGGGCGTGCTCAGCAACGTGTACGTCGCGGTCGAGCCAGGCTCAGCCAGTGCTCCCTCACTTGGAGACAACCCCACCTTCGACGTCAATCACACCAGCAGCCCGGTCAACCTGGACGAGCTCTCCAACATCTTTGATCCCAGCGTCCGGACGTCGATCCGCACGCAGCTCCAGGAGGGAGTCATCGTCTTCGGCGGCACCGGGATCAGCGATTTCAACCAGACCGTCGGCAACTTGAACCCGCTGACCGCTGACGCCATCCCGATCACGTCCGTGCTGGGCCAGCGATCGCCGGAACTCGACCGTCTGAACTTTGAGTTCGACAAGATCAGCGGCGACCTCGCGCGCGAGGACGCCAACCTCCGCGGCCTCCTGGTCAACGGCAACCAGTTCCTCGGCGTCCTCGCAACCCACCAGGTGTCGCTCCAGGGAACGCTGGTGCACGCGGCCGGCACGCTCACCTCGCTCGACCAGGGCCTCCGCGGCCAGGAAGGCAACTTGGCGTCGATCTTCCAAAAGGGCCCCAACGCGCTCAACCAGGCCAAGAACTCGGCCGACCTGCTGGCACCGCTCATCGCGAGAGTGGATCCGTACATCGCTGACCTCGACGTGCTCCTCCATGAGTTCATCACGGCCACGGGCTACGACAAGAGCGGCACCAACAACGCCTGGGGCCTGCCACTCGACAACCTGCGCGTTGACGGCTCACTGCCACCCTCGGGCAAGTCGGCGTGCGCGTCCCGCGGCACGCCCGACAACCAGGGGGCCTGCTGATGAGCGGAACAGGCCGCCGCGGCGGGTTCAACCCATTGATTGCCGGCTTCATCGCCGGGGCGGTGATGGCCATCGTGCTGGGGTTGCTGGTCAACATCAACCTCAACCTCTCCGCCCCGTGGACAACCACGCACACGCTGACCGCGCAGGTGGCCGACGTCGACGGCATCAGTGTCAGCAGCGACGTGCGCATCGCTGGTCGCGCGGTCGGGCAGATCACGGCAGTGACCGCGCAGGGCGACTACAGCACGGTCACCTTCCATGTCGACAACGCGGAATGGCCGCTACCGGGTGGTACGTCGGCCTCGATCCGCCTGGCGACCCTTCTCGGCCAGAAGTACCTCCAGCTCGCTCCGGGCACCGACAGGACACACCCCGTCGCTGACAACGGGATCATCACGCTGCCTTCCACCAAGCCGGTCGTCGACTTCGACCAGATTCTCAACACTTTCAACGCGCCGACGCGTGACGCGCTCACCAGCCTGATCCGCACAGGAGCCAGCGCCGTGCAGGGTCAGGAGGGCACCCTCCAACAGCTGATTCCGGATCTTCGCGATCTCTCCGTGCACAGCGTTGCGCCGACCGGTGAGTTGGTCACGCGCAACAGCGAGATCAACAACATCCTCATCAACCTCGGGACAACCGCGGACCAGCTGAACAAGAGCGGCGCCGACCTCGTCGGTGTCATCGACAACATGAACAGCATCACCGGTGCGCTGGCCCACAACCAGGGCGCACTCGAGGGGTACATAGCCAATACCGACTCCCTCAACCGCGTCACCGATGCGGTCCTCAGTGGCGGCAAGGCAGCAGAGCTGAACGCAGGATTCCAGCGGCTGAGCAGCTTCGCGACCCAGCTCAACCAGCTGATGACCACCCTCGTGCCCGAGACGTTCCACTTCGCCAATGACCACAGCAAGGCCACCGGCCAGTTCATCTGGCAGGACGCCAAGAACCTGGTGTTCCAGATCGGCGCGGCCACGGCACAGAGCAACAACTCAGGGTTCTTCCTGCGCCAGTACGCCAACGGGGCTGATCCCTGCGGTCTGATCGGGCCTACGTGTGTCGCCACCAACGCGCCGCCTACGGCGCCGAACCCGCCGGGCTTCCTCAACTGCCTGCCCAACGTGGTGAGTTGCCTGCCCAGCGGCGGCTTGCCGTCGTTGCCGCTGCCGCTGCCGCCGCTGCCCAAGCCGCCCATTCCGACGCCGTCGCTCGGCATTCCGCCGCTGCCGCCGGGAATCACTCCCAATCCGGTTGGCGGCTCGGGCACGAACCCATTGCCGCCCACGCCCACGCCCACCTGCACGCTCGGCATATGCATCCAGCCGGCCAGTGACCTGATTGCCACGCCCCTGGCGTTGTGGGGTTGGTTGTGAGAAATCAACCTCGCGTCCGGCCCTTCATGAGTGGCGCCATCGCCGCGGTGGTGCTGATCGTGGCCATGGTGGCGGTGGTGATCGGCGGGATCCCTGGCGGCCCGGGCATCTCTCTGCCGTGGAACCACACCATGACTTTGCACGTGCAATTGGCCAATGCCGACGGGCTCTCTCCGCATGCGAGCGTGGACGTCGCCGGCGTTAAGGTCGGTGAGGTGCACACGGTCAACGCCGAGGGCAACCTCGCCCTGGCTACGCTCGACATCGACCCCAAGTACGGCGACATTCACAGCGACGCCAAGATTCTGCTCCGGCCCCACGGACTGTTCGGTCCGAAATACATCGAGATCACTCCGGGGACGAGCTCCGGCGCGCTTCTCAAGGACGGCGACACCATCAACGTGGTCAACACCGTGCAGCCTGTGGACCTCGACCAGGTGCTGCAGGCGCTGCAGGCCCCGGAGGCTCAGAACCTGCGCACGGCCATCGTCGAGCTGGGGAAAGCCTCTGCAGGGCGTGGTGATGACGTCAACCACCTTCTGAGTGCTGCGAACACCGTGACGCAGACGTTGCAGACGCCGCTACTCACGCTCGACAACGTGTCCACCAACTTCAACGACTTCATCATCAAGAACGAGGCCTTCAACGCCAGCTTCGCGCAGACTCCGCTCGACCAGCTGGTCGCCGCCAGCAACACCACGCTGGCCGCCTTTGCCGCCAATTCAGCCCAGCTCGGTTCCCTGCTCGACCACGCCGACAGCACCCTGACAACTCTAGACAGCGCGCTGAACGGAACCGGAAGCAGCATCAGCCAGACAATTCAGCTCCTCGGCAAGCCCAACGGCACCATCGACAAGCTCAACCGCTTCAACGGCCTGATCGGCCTGTTCGCCGCCAACCTCACCGGCAAGGAAGCCGCTCCCAACGAGAAGAGGCCGGGTGACGTCACCCAGGGCATCATCGACGCGATCGAAAACATCAAGTCCGCGTTCTCGTCGTACGACTGCTCTGTCACGGTCACGTCATTGAAGGCGTGCCCCGAGCAGGACAAGGAGTACTACCTCCGCGTCCAGGTGTTCAATCTCGGCGGCAGCGCACAGGCGCTGCAGAGCCTCTGCAGCCTTCCGGTTCAGCCGATCACCGGTCTGCCAGGGCTTCCAAAGGTACTGCCGCCGTGTCCGTCGAAGACGAGCACTGGGAGCAGTCCGGGAACTGACGTGGTCGCAGGTGAGTACAGCCACCTTGGGGCGTTGATCGGCTCCTGATCCTCAGCTGTCGGCGCGCGCCCTCGCATTCGACGCCCGCACAAATTCGCCGCCCCAGTACATCATGGCCCGGCCGGCGTGGGCCGGCGGCCGAACGCTAGGCAGTTGCTAAACGGAGGCAGAGTGCTGCGACGAGTCGCCGGACCCATGGCGCGCCATCCGCTGATGGTGCTGCTGCTCGCACTTCTCACCTGTGCAGGTTTGGCGACGGGCTTCGTACGCTTCAACGTCGACGCGGGTCAGTCGCTGCTGGTGGGCAGCAACTCCAGCGCTGGTCAGGCCAACCAGCTGTTCACCAAGAGCTTCGGCACCGATCCGATCGTCGTCGTCCTGACCGCGGGCAACCCCACTGCGCCCTATCTCGAGAAGAACCTACAGCGGCTCACCGCTCTCGAGCAGGACCTCGCCCACGACCGCCGGGTCGCCCAGGTGTTGGGACCCGGCACGGTGGCCAACTCGGCACTGTCGGCGACCACCGCAGAGGTCGCCAAGGTGCTCACCGAGTACCCCACGTTCGTCGCCGAGACCGCATACCTGGATGCACGGCAGAAGGGCCAGAGCGATGCCACCAAGTTACAGACGCAATTCCAGACCAACGTGACCAACGCGCAGCAGCTGCTCGAGCTGTATGTCGCGCGCGCGGCCGCCGACGCGCACCAGGCTCGCCAGGCATACCAGCAGACAGCCATTCCCGCGGCCGACAAGATCCTCGACAGCCAGGAGAAAGCGGCTGAGGCCGCGGTGGTCAAGGATCCGCTGCCGCCGCTCTTTGCCGAGTACCTGGCTGGTCCGGGCAACGCCGTCGACACAGCGTCGTCGCGCGATTTCTTCGACAGACTCACCGCCGCATTCGGAGACTGCGATAGCTCCATCGCACAGCTCCTGGGCATCAACCCAACCTGTCAGATCTACCTTGCGCGAATCCTGCTGGACCTGCCCAACTGTCCCGCCGAAGGAGCGGTGAAGGCGGCGAACGCCAAGGGACAGGAGGTGTTCTGCTCACCGAAGAGCGCGTGGGCGGCGGTGTTGCCGACACCGTCCACCAACGCCAACGGCGCCATTGTCGCGCGCGAAGTGATCACAGTCAGGCTCACCGCTGCCGCTGCGGCAGACCGGACATCGGTGCTCGCCATACGCCAGAAGATCAACGATCAGCTGACGAGCGGCATCGCCACCGATGACTTCACCAAGACGTTCACGGCGGCTCAGCTCACCCAGCTCAAGCAGCTCGGTCCCCTGGCACCGTCCGACTGTGGTGGGGCCAACCAGCAGCAGAACGCCAGCTGTTTCACCAAGTACCACGATCGTCCCTTCCAGTTCATCATCGCCGGCGCTCCGTTGCTCACGTACGGCGTCGTGGACTCGATGAGCCAGACGCTGATCATCCTGCTGCCTTTCGTCATGGTCCTCATGGCGATCCTGCTGGTGGTGACGTTCCGGGTGCGCGGACGGCTGTGGCCGCTGCTTGCGGCGGTGGGAGCCGGCGGCGCCACAGTCGGGCTGTCGCTGTGGCTGGGGATCCCAGTCACCCCGGCGGTGCTCGCCGGTGTGCCAGTCCTGGTTGGCCTCGCCGTCGACTACGCCGTGCAGCTGGTGGCTCGCTACGACGAGTCGCGGCAGGGTGGCGCAGACCGCGAGGCGGCCATCGAGGAGGCGATGCTGCGCAGCGGACCAGCAACGTTCACTGCCGCTGTGGCGACGCTCGCGGGTTTCGGAACCCTGATGGTGTTCGCCGGCATCGACGCCGGCCCCCTGGTTTCCATCCCCCTGGTCGCCGAATTCGCGCTGGTGTTGTTTGTCGGAGTCATCGTGTCGTGGCTGGCTGCGTTGTTCATCGCGCTGCCGGCGGCAGCGCTCTGGGGCCGCGAACGGCCCGGCGCCGGCGGGACGACGCCCGCGGGCCCGGCACGGGCGGAACGGACCACCGCCATTGCCACTGCCTGGCGCGGTGCGGTGGTCCCGGCGGTCATCGTCGCGTTGGTCGGCTGGTTTCTTCTCCCGCGCGTCCCCGTGCAGACCCAAGTGGACCAGCTGCTCGCGTCGTCTCTGCCACAGCTGCAGGACGTCAACACGGTCCGTGACCAGACCGGGTACGGCAATGAGATCGACATCTACCTCAAGGGCCAGGTGGCGGGGCCGTACAACCAGCCTGGTACGCCGGGCAACGTCACCTGGCAGTGCCAGATCTCCGAGGGCATACGTACCCTCCATGCCGACCAGGTGGCGCTGGCCACGTCCATCGCGGACTTCTTCATCGCTGCCTCGTCATCTGCCACGCCCTCAGCGAGGTCCGCCTGCGTCTCGGGTTCGGTGGGGACCAGCGGGGGGTCGCCGTCGCCCTCACCGGGAGCCACCGCCAGCCCGTCGCCGTCGGCCAGCACCTCGCCGGCGGGATCCGGCAACGCGTCGGCGTCACCCGCGAGCTTTCACGACACGGGCCCGCGCATCTACCTCGCCGCGACGGCTGTTGCCAGTCAGACAGCCGCGGCATCGTCGTCGGCGGCACCGTCCGCGTCGCCTTCGGCAACTGCGTCGGCCGGTGCGTCCCCGTCGCCGAGCACGGTGGCGCCGGCACAGACCAAGACACAGACCGCCTTCCTCTGCGACCTTCGGCTGCTGCCGTCACTGGCCCGAAACCTGGTCCAGGACATCCCCACCAGCACCAAGTCCTGTCCGGCAATCGACAAGTACCTGAACAGCTGGCTGACCGCTGATACCACGCCAATCGATCCGACCTCAGC